>CAZLZZ010000139.1:0-8625 GCA_964564165.1 uncultured Alcanivoracaceae bacterium
TATAACAGAAGTCGATAGTGTATTTATTAAAATCTTATCAAACCCAGAAATTTATAAACTAGCATTTCAAAATATACGCCGGTGTTTATGCAAACGGTTTCCATATGCAGTGTATTTTTCAATCCAAAATGAAGGTGTTATTGTATACGCTGTTCTTCATCAAAGGCGAAACTCTTCAATATGGAAAAATAGAATATGAAAAATAATTTTTGCCCAGAATTACAATTAGATTGGAGGCTTGGAAAGATTTCTTTCAAATCCTTCTCGCGCATTAAGATCAAGCTTTATGAAGTAATTGAGAGCCAAATGCCTTCAGTAATTAATCGACATATTGATGATATTAAAACATATCCTATGATTTCTGAAGTTAAAAATATTATTAGATTTTATTTTCACAATAATATATATTTTAACATTAGAGATGATTCTGCACCTGGATATTCAGAGGATGATCAAGGTGAAGGGAAAACTTTCCAAAGATTGTTGAAATCTGAATTGTTAACATTACATAAAAACAGGTGTGCGGGTTCAAACTTAAAACATTACAGAATTGTTTGTTTAAATGAAATTCTAGATATAGTTAGTTGTGAGCCCCCTGAAATTATAATAGGAATAAACTAATGTAAGGATGAATATACAATCGTATTTATCGCATCAGTTTAAGTTGTTTGAAACATAAAAGCCCACATTGATTTTTTTAAACTGCCATTCACCATTAACCATTAATCATTTACAATTTGATTCCCAACAAAACCCCCTGCTTAATCGCCCGCTTAGCATCCAATTCACCTGCATATTCAGCGCCGCCAATCAAATGGCAAGAATGTTGATCTTTTAGAGACTCATACAATTCGTTTACCGATTCTTGTCCAGCACATATAATCACATTGTCCACTTTTAAAATTTCATCTTGGTCTTTACGAGTGATGTGTAGCCCTTGATCGTCAATTTTATTGTAGCTACAGCCAGCTAAATTTTTCACACCACGTTTTTTTAGTGCCATGCGGTGGATCCAGCCTGTGGTTTTGCCGAGACCTTTGCCGAGTTTCCCCGTTTTTCTTTGCAGAAGAAATATTTCTCTAGGGCTTTGTGCGTGATCGGCTTTGATTAATCCGCCTTCGGCTTGGATGTCCATGTCAATTCCCCATTCGTTACAAAAAGCCTCGGGGTTTGCATATACGTCTTTGTCTGTGCCATGTAAAGACTCGTCTTCAGATAAAAATTCGGCAATATCAAAGCCGATTCCACCTGCGCCGATGATAGCGACACTTTTGCCTGCGAGTTTTTCTTTTTTAATCAATTCGTTATAGATGATAACTTTTTCATGGTCAATGCCTGGGATATTGGGCACGCGCGGTTTTACACCGGTGGCAACAATCACTTCATCAAATGCCGATAAGTCATTGCTATTGACCATTGTGTTGAGTTGTACATTGACATCGTATTTGGCAAACTGTGCTTTGAAATATCTGATGGTGTGGAAAAATGCATCTTTACCAGGAATATTTGCTGCCAAATTAAATTGTCCGCCGAGTTTATCGCTGGCTTCAAATATGGTGACATTGTGACCCCGTTCAGCCAATGTTTTGGCACAAGCCATGCCAGCTGGTCCGCCACCAATGACCACACAGGATTTTACTTGCGTTGTAGCCTTGATGATGTAGTCTGTTTCATAACAAGCCAAAGGGTTGACCAGGCAAGTTGCGCGTTTGTTTTTAAAGACGTGATCTAAACAGGCTTGGTTACAACCGATACAGGTGTTAATTTCAGACGACTTGTCGTTGATGGCTTTTATAACAAAATCGGCGTCAGCCAACAAAGGTCTTGCCATGGAAACCATATCAATATTATTGCTAGATAAGATTTTTTCGGCAATTTCAGGTGTGTTGATGCGATTAGTGGTAATCAGTGGCAATTTAATGTGTGGCCGCATTTTTTCTGTCACCCAAGTAAATGCACCGGGTGGTACGCAGGTGGCGATAGTCGGAATGCGTGCTTCGTGCCAACCAATGCCCGTGTTGATAATGGATACACCCAATTGTTCTAGTTCTTTGGCCAAAGTAACCACTTCATCCCAAGTGCTTCCTTGTGAAACCAAATCTAGCATAGATAATCGAAAGATAATAATGAAGTCAGTACCAACGGCTTGGCGTGTGCGCTCGACTATCTCTTTGGCAAAACGTGTGCGGTTTTCGTAATTACTGCCCCATTGGTCTTTTCTGCGGTTAGTTTTCTTGACCAAAAACTGATTAATTAAATAACCTTCTGAGCCCATGATTTCGACACCATCATAACCCGCAGACTGTGCCAGTTGTGCAGTATTGACAAATGATTTTATCTGTTTTTCTACATCTTTGGCCGTCATCAATCTGGGTTTAAATGGTGTAATAGGCGATTTAATGCCAGAGGGTGAAAGGATAAAAGGGTGGTAGCCATATCTGCCTGTGTGCAATATTTGCATACATATTTTGCCATCGGCCTGATGCACGGCATTGGTGACAATTTTATGGCGTTTTGTTTGAAATTTGTACTTGAGAAACCCACCCATTGGCGCAGTCCATGCACGTATGTTTGGGGCAATTCCGCCGGTAACGATTAAACCCACTTGACCCTCGGCACGTTT
This sequence comes from uncultured Alcanivoracaceae bacterium, assembly GCA_964564165.1. Classification (GTDB taxonomy): domain Bacteria; phylum Pseudomonadota; class Gammaproteobacteria; order Xanthomonadales; family Marinicellaceae; genus NORP309. The sequence continues at coordinate 2,624 of CAZLZZ010000139.1, forward strand.
GGCAAAATAAGTGGCTAATTTTTGGTAGTTCTTCGCCCGGTCTTCAAGTCCGGTATGCATTGAACCCATCAGTACTCGGTTTTTTATGGTTGTAAAGCCCAAATCCAATGGTTTTAATAGGTGAGGGTACTTATTCATCATTTTTTTCATTGTCATTTTCTGCCTTAAAAAGTTCTGCTTGAATTTTTACCATACTCTTGCGTATGGATTGCCATTGCCTATTTTGCCAAAAAGGTTGTGATTTTGAAAGACTTGATTTGCCTATTAACTGTGGAAATCGTCTTTGATGGGTGTTTTTTGAGAGCTTGCTCAATAATTCAGCACTTAAATCCATTGTGCAAGCCAGGGCAATATCACATCCTGATTCAATACAAGCAGCATATCTGGCGTGTACATCTCCTACACAATCTGCCGCTTTCATGCCCAAATCATCGGAGATAATAATGCCTTCGAATCCATATTTAACACGCAATATATCTTGGCACCAGTATTTAGAATACCCTGCTGCTTGACTGCAAGTCTGTGGATAAATCACATGTGACATCATGATAGCATCTATTTGCTTGGCTTTAATTAATTGTATAAAAGGCTGTAGGTCTAATTTTTCAATTTCTGCAAAGCTGCGTTCATCAATCGGTAAGTCAACATGAGAATCAGCCACAACTGTGCCATGACCCGGAAAATGTTTGGCTGTGGTTTTCATGCCAGCATCACGCATGGCGCTACAGTAAAAGTTTGCCAGTTCAATGACTTCATCCTTGTTATTGGAAAAGGCACGGTCACCAATGACATTGCTGCCATTGTCAATGTCCAATACTGGTGCAAAGCTCATGTCTATTCTAATTGAAAGTAGTTCACTGGCCATTAACCAAGCGTGGGTGTGTGCCATGGCTTTGCCTAGGTCTTTTTTAATGGCATAAGCTTTACTTAAATCGGACAAAGGTGGAAGATGTGTAAAAGGCAAATCAAAGCGTCTGACGCGACAACCTTCTTGATCTACGCTAATAATAAAATCTTGACCAAAGCGACTTTTAATCTCGCTCAGTAACGCATTTAGTTGAGAATAATCATGAAAATTGCGTTTAAATAAGATAACGCCACACACCAATGGGTGACTAAGTACATCGATTTCTTCTTGTTTAAGTTGAGTGGATGTAATTCCACAAATGATTGCTGTCATTGAAGTTTCTAAAAATTAATAATAGATTTATTATGTTATTAAATTATTGCTAGATTAGCAAGTTGATTAGCAAGTTGATTAGACAAAATAAAGCCCCAATATTATTTGAGGCTTCATTTTAATTTTTAAACAACCTGAGTTATTTTAAGCTTGCATAATAAGCAGCCAAATTATCGGCATCTGCGTCAGTTAAACCTGCTACCATTGCCGCCATAGAAGCATCTTTTCTTATGCCATCTCTAAATGCTTTGATTTGTTTGGATAAATAGGCGGCTTTTTGTCCCGCTAGATTGGGCCACATGGGAACAGCAGAAATACCATTTACGCCATGGCAAGCAGCACAAGTTACAGATTTGGCTTTACCAGCGGCTATATCTGCTGCAAATGCTTGAGTTGAAATTAAGCCAGTTGCTAAAATTGCACCAGTAATTAATAATTTTTTCATGCCTAAGTACCTAGTATATTAGAGTGTTCTAATATAGCATAAAACAACACAATTTAAAATGAAAAGATAAGTTAATAGGTGGTTTTTTTAGTATTTTTTTGCCAGAGTTGAAAGGCAACCCAAGCTTCGTCTCTTAACAGTTGTCTGATTTTTAAATTTCGTTTTTCTAAAGGAAGGTCTAGTTCGTCATAAATAAACTGGTCATCAAAGTTAATTTTGGCTGCATCGGCTTTGGTATTTCCATAATAAACCGCTTTAGGTCTTGCCCAATAAATCGCACCCAAGCACATAGGGCAGGGTTCGCATGAGGTGTATATTTCGCAATCATCCAATTGAAATGTGCCCAAAGCTTTACAGGCATTTCTAATGGCAGTAACTTCGGCATGGGCAGTAGGGTCATTGTCGGCGGTAACGCAATTGGCACCTGTAGCAATAATTTTCCCATCTTTAACTACAACGGCACCAAAGGGGCCGCCTTTGTTTTGTTTGACATTATCAATCGAAAGCGCAATGGCTTTGCGCATAAATTCTTTGTTCATTTCATTGTTGTCTATGTAAGATTTAAAGTGTTGGTTTATAAGTATTGTGCTGAAAGTTCATCAAGCAAAAGCCTGTCATTTTTAGTTAGAAAAGGAGCAACCATGCGCATTATATGAAAGATTCCGTGAGATAGCTTCTTTTCTTCGTCAAAATCATCGTCATAAATGGCGATAGAATAATTTAACCAAAAAGTAGCAGTTAAAGCAATTTGATCTGCTAAAGAGGCGATAGTGGCCTTGTCAGTATTTAACAAGTTATCTTCGGCCAAACGGGTCATGATTTTTAATGCTGTTTGTGACTTTAAAGCCAGTATGTGTCTAAAGTGGCGTTTTAAAAAGTCAATTCGGTTCATTAGTTGAATTAAATTTCGGTACAAAAAACGGTATTCAGCAATCACTTCGAAAACCATGTGTAAATAAAGCCACATGTCCTCCATAGAAGTATAATTGACATCTTTTTGCAGTAAAACTTGTTTTATTTTTTTTTCATAATTCAGAAATATTTTCCAAATTATGTCGTCTTTAGATCGGTAGTGATAGTACAAATTGCCAGGTGAAATGTCCATTTCATCAGCTATGTGATTGGTGGTCACATTGGGTTCGCCCTCTTCATTAAACAAATAAAGGGCTGTTTGTATGATTCTATCTTTGGTTTTCATGCTGATTGTTTCTTTGTTTCTTAACCCATTAATCCTTTGACAGTATCTATGTATTTTTGCATAGCATCTTCACAGGACATGCCTTTAATGTTCTCACGTGCATCAAACTTGGCACCACCTGCAAAATCAAAAAAACCGGGTCTATCACCAGTTACATCACCATCAGTTGCTTGTTTATAAAAAGAATACAAGGTTAACAAATCATCATCAGAAGGTTTTTCTGACAGTGTTTTGATATCTTCTTGGGCTTTTTTAAATAGTTCAGTTACATCACTCATAATCAATTTCTCAAATTAACACTTAAAAAAACTATTTTGACATGTATAATACTAATCGTCAATCATTTAAAATTAAAGGGTAATCAATAATGACTTATTTTGTAACAGGTGCAACAGGATTCATCGGCTCACATCTCCTACCAAAACTATTTGCTAGAAAGGGCAAGATATATGTATTGGTCAGGTCTGGATCAAAGAAAAAATTAAATGCATTATTAGAGAAAATTAATGCGCCAAAAGGCAGAGTAATTCCTATTACAGGAGACTTAACAAAAAACAACCTGGGGGTTAGCAAGAAAAAATGCGATGAGTTAAAAGGAAAAATCAACCACATGTTCCATTTGGCAGCTGTTTATGACATGAGCGCGTCTATGGAAGAACAAGAGTCCGCGAATGTTGGAGGCACACGCAGTGCTGTACAATTCGCAGAATCAATCAAAGCCAAGTGCTTTCACCATACTTCATCTATTGCAGCAGCCGGCTTGTACAATGGTGTCTTTCGTGAAGACATGTTTGATGAAGCAACAGGCTTGGATAACCCTTATTTTAAAACCAAACACGAGTCAGAAGGTGTGGTTCGCAGAGAATGCAAAGTGCCCTTTCAAATTTATCGCCCTGCCATGGTGTTAGGCCATTCAGAGACGGGTGAAATTGACAAGATAGACGGGCCTTACTATTTCTTTAAATTGATTCAGAAAATGCGTGCGATGTTACCGGCTTGGATGCCAACTATGGGACTTGAAGGCGGACGTTTAAATATGGTGCCCGTAGATTATGTGGTTAATGCGATGGATCATATTGCACACACCAAAGGTCAACATGGTAAATGCTTTCATCTAACTGACCCCAATCCCCGTAAAATTGGCGAAGTATTAAACATTTTCTCGCGTGCAGCACACGCACCATTGATGACTATGCGAATTGATGCCAGAATTTTCAACTTTGTACCCAATGCGGTAAAACAAGGTTTGATGATGTTGTCACCGGTAAGGCGGATAAGAAAACAGGTGATGGAAGGTTTAGGAATCCCGCCAGGTGTACTGAGTTTTATCAACTATCCTACTCGATTTGATAACCGTGAAACGGCAAAATTGTTAAAAGGAACAGATATCAAAGTCCCTGATTTGCGAAAATATGCATGGAGACTTTGGGACTATTGGGAACGCAATTTAGATCCCGAATTGTTTATTGACAAAAGCTTGCGCGGCAGAGTGGAAGGAAAAAAAATCATGGTTACAGGTGCATCATCAGGCATCGGTCAAGCCACAGCTATTATGTTAGGCAAAGCAGGAGCGCACGTGGTTATGGTTGCTCGTGGTATGGAAAAATTACTTGAAACGCAAAAAACGATGAAAAAAGAAGGCTCCAAAACTTCGTTGTATACCTGTGATTTGTCAGACATGAAATCGGCAGATAAATTAATCGAAGATGTGACCAAAGATTTAGGCGGTATAGACATATTAGTCAACAATGCAGGGCGATCGATTAGACGTTCAATCGCTTTGAGTTATGACCGTTTTCATGATTTTGAGCGCACAATGCAGCTCAATTATTTTGGTTGTTTGCGTTTGATTATGGGCTTTTTACCAGGCATGACAGAAAAACGAAAAGGGCAGGTTATTAATATTTCTTCGATTGGTGTACTAACCAATGCGCCAAGGTTTTCAGCCTATGTTTCATCAAAAGCGGCATTAGATGCCTTTTCTAGATGTGCCGCAGCAGAGTTCAGCGATACCAATATAGCCTTCACTACAATCAATATGCCATTGGTGCGCACGCCGATGATTGCGCCCACAAAGATGTATGACAATGTGCCAACGATATCTCCCGAAGAAGCAGCAGACATGGTCAAAGATGCAATCATTCGCCGACCACAGCGCATAGCAACACGCCTAGGTATCTTTATGCAAGTTACCCACGCAATAGCCCCGAAATCTATGGAAGTCATTATGAATACAGCATTCAATATGTTCCCAGATTCAGCTGCCGCACAGGGCAAGAAAGGTGGAGGCAAGGTTTCTTCGCCCGAGCAGGTGGCATTTGCCAGCTTAATGCAGGGTGTCCACTGGTAAATTTTGGGTGATAATGAATACCTTTTACTTCCTATGGGCGGAGTTTGTGTACTCGAATGATTACGTATGTCCTATACGCTCACATTCTCCGTGCACAAACTCCACCCATAGGAAGCAAAATCTAAACATTCTAACCCAAAATCGGGAGTTTTAATTGTAATGAATGTCTTTTACTCCCTATCGGTGGAGTTTATGTACTCGAATGATTGCGCGAATGATTACGTATGTCCTATACGTTCACATTCTCCGTACACAAGCTCTATACCCATAGAAAGCAAAATAAGAACGCTTTGGAGATGTTTTTTTTTGAACAAATTCGATAGAGATGTGTCATAAAGGATATGTCAAAATGGTTTGTCATTACTGTTTTTATTATTAGCATTGCCACTTTGAATGCCCAAACCCTTCCATCTAGGAGCTTGTCCGAGAACAGGAATCGTCATGAAGGAAAGCTGGGTTTAGTGCGATTTTTAGCTTTTTTGAGGAGAATAGCTCCGCTATGTGACGAAAAACAGCTGAAAATGGCACAAATTCAGATTTTCTGTAATAGATTTTCTGTTCTCGGACAAGCTCCTAGCCGTTGCGGCTTTAAGTAATGAACAGAAGTTTTTCAGAGTGCATATCTTTCCTTTCAAAATGACCGATGAAAATATGCAAAAAAACAACAAATCTAAATGGATTGTTTTTTGGAGAAATTTAAAGCAAGGCCATGACTTCTTTGAAAATAACCATTTTAACCCACCCAATGTCACTGTTAAAAATTTAACTTACCACTTTGCGGCTGAATAATTCGAATATTTTCTGAGAGATTGTCATAGGTGCAAGCACT
>CAZLZZ010000140.1:0-2748 GCA_964564165.1 uncultured Alcanivoracaceae bacterium
TACTTCTGTACAGGTAACAAAGTCATATTTTTGTTGCAACAACTCAGTGTGATTGGCATAGAAAATATCATAATTCACCACATCAAACCCCTGTTCGTTTAACATTGCGGAGATGGTTGGGCCCGGTCCACTGCCAAAATCCAAACCTCGCGAGCCAGGCTGTAATTTTTTTATCAAGGGTGTTAGTAGTTTATTAAGAAATTTTCTATAACCCATGTCATTCGGGCTGTTTTCATGTAGGTCATAAATAGACTTTTCTTTATTGGCATTTAAACGCTGTTCTTGTAGCACAAAAACCAAACTACAATTCTGGCATTGCCAATATTCGCGAAAACTGTCCCGGTAATAATATTCGGTATTTTTAGTTAAACATAGTGGACAAGTCATAGACAATATATGGTAAAGTAGCTAGTCGAAAAAAAAACAATGATAACACATTATGAAAAACTTCTATTTATTACTCATTACCCTGCTATGTTTTAGTGCTTTTGCTGAAAAAGACAAAAAACAAAAAAACAAGAAATGGGATGTCAATAATCCTCCTGGTGAAACTTTCATAGCCACAATCAAAACCGACAATGGTACTTGGATGAACCTCGATGTCAATGCTACTGGAGATATGATTGCCTTTGATTTATTGGGCGATATTTACACCATGCCTATCGCTGGAGGCAAGGCGACAAACATCACCAACTCAATGGCATGGGATATGCAACCAAGATTTTCACCAGATGGTCATTCTATCGCTTTTACTACTGACCAAGGTGGTGGTGATAATATTTGGACGATGAACATTGGTGGTTCCAATCAAAAGCAAGTTACTGGTGAAAAATTTCGATTACTTAATCAGCCCGCCTGGTCAATTGATAGTCAATATATCATAGCACGCAAACATTTCACAGGTATGCGCTCGATAGGTTCTGGAGAAATCTGGATGTACCACAAATCCGGTGGTGATGGTGTGCAATTGAACAAACGCCCGAACGAGCAAAAGGACTTAGGTGAGCCTGTCTTTACACCCGATGGCAAATATGTTTTGTACTCGCGGGATGCCACACCGGGCAAAATTTTTGAATACTCAAAAGATTCAAACAACCAAATTTATGACATCGAAGCCATTGATTTAAAAACAGGAAAAATTGATGTCTGGATAAGTGGCGCGGGCGGTGCAGTGCGTCCAACCCCATCACCTGATGGCAAGACTTTGGCCTTTGTGCGGCGGGTTCGCAATGATACAACACTATTCCTGCAAGACCGTGAAAGTGGCAAACTCACTTCAATCTACAGCAATTTAGAACGCGACATGCAAGAAACATGGGCTATCCATGGTGTTTACCCAACATTTGCATGGATGCCCAATGGTAAAGAGATTGTTTTTTATGCCAAAGGTAAAATTCATAAAATCAATACCCAGTCCAAAGCGGTAAGTAATATTCCATTTAGTGTTGATGATACACGAAAAATTTCTAAAACCCTTAAAGTAGAAGTCAATCCCGCTCCAGAGAAGTTTAATGCCAAGATGTTGCGCTGGTTACACAAGTCAAGTGATGGAAAAACGGCTGTTTTTCAATCTTTAGGTTATATTTATACGGTTAAATTGCCTGATGGAAAACCAAAGAGACTGACTAAGCAAAACAAAAATTTTGAACAACATCCGAAGTTTTCTCCCGATGGAAAATCTATTGTTTATACCACTTGGAACGACAAAGATTTAGGCACTGTGCAAATGGCTTCTCTGTCTGGTAAGTCAAAACAAATCACCAAGAAACCAGGTCATTATATCAATCCAAGTATTTCTGGGGACAATAAAACGGTTGTGTTTAAAGCTATTGGTGGCGGTCATTTAACTTCGCCTTTGTATTCTCATGATAGGGGAATCTTTATCATTGATCGTGAATCAGGAAAAAGAACCTTAATCAATAAAAGTGGCTCTAAGCCTTTCTTTGCCAAAGATTCTAAACGGGTTTTTTATACCACTTCGGACAAAAAAGGCGAGGTCGTTACAACACAACTGGTCAGCAGTGATCTAACTGGTAATAATGTGGAAAAACATTATTCAGGCACATGGATTACTGATTACAGCATTTCGCCTGACAATCAATGGTTGGCCTTTATCCAAAATTTTCAAGTCTATGTTACACCATTTATCCAAAGCGGGATGTTTATTTCCACAGGTTCAAAAGCCAGTAATTTGCCGTTACAAAAACTCTCAAAAAATGCAGGCAATTATCTGACTTGGCTAAATAATTCGTCTAATAATTCTAATGAATTATCGTGGGCACTTGGGGCTAATATTTACCAACAAAAATTGGCCGATAAGTTTGAATACTTAGGTGGTGAGAAAGACAATGAACCACAAAAAACCACAATTGACTTTATTGTTAGAGCGGATATTCCAAGTTCTAATGTATTACTAAAAGGCGCAACAATTATTACCATGAACGGAGATGAAGTGATTGAAAATGGTTCGATTTTGATTAAAGACAACCGCATTGTTGAAGTTGGAACGGATATAAAGTCTGATGCGACCGTTATTGATGTTATGGGTAAAACTATTATGCCAGGCATTGTTGATGTACATTGGCATGGGCCTTATGCCAACAATCAAATCATTCCACAAACCAATTGGAATGCTTTGGCAAATCTTGCTTTTGGCGTTACCACTGAGCACAACCCTTCAGCCAATACCGAAGCAGTTTTTGCTGCCAGTGAAATGCAACAAGCCGGTGTGATCCTCGCTCCTCGTAC
>CAZLZZ010000140.1:2769-8529 GCA_964564165.1 uncultured Alcanivoracaceae bacterium
TTTTATACGGTGCAACACAGTTTATTTCTGCTCCTGTTAATTCATTGGAAGATGCAATAGGGCACTTAGAACGGATGAAAGATGTTGGAGCATTTTCAGTAAAGTCTTATAACCAGCCCCGTCGTGAACAACGCCAACAAATTATTGAAGCTGCCCGCCAAACAAATTTAATGGTAGTGCCCGAAGGCGGTTCTTTATTACAACACAACCTGAATATGATTGTTGATGGGCACACAGGAATTGAACACTCCATTCCTGTTGCCGCGATTTACGATGATGTCTTGCAACTTTGGTCACAATCCGAAACCGCTTATACTCCTACTTTAACTGTTGCTTATGGTGGTATTTCGGGTGAAAAATATTGGTATGACACTACTGATGTATGGAAACATCCTTTGCTATCAAAATATGTTCCCAGTTTTATACTTGAACCAGTATCTGTTCGTCGCACCAAAGCACCGATAGAAGACTACAACCATATCTACAATGCAGAAGTGGCAACCCAATTACAAAGCGCAGGTGTAAAAGTCATGCTGGGAGCACATGGACAGCGCGAAGGCTTAGGTGCGCATTGGGAAATGTGGATGTTTGCCCAAGGCGGAATGTCTGAGTTAAATATCATACGAGCGGCCACCATTGATGGCGCAAAATACATAGGTATGGATAAAAGCCTTGGCTCATTAGAAAAAGGCAAACTGGCAGATTTGATTATCCTTGATGCTAACCCATTAGACAATATTCGCAATTCTGATAAAATTCATCAAGTGATGCTCAATGGTCGTTTATATGATGCGCAAACTATGGATCAGGTTTATCCTGAAAAGATTAAACGAGAAAAATTTTATTTTGAAGAGTAATAGAATCACTTCGTAGGGGAGCGCCCATGTGTGCTCCCGTGCTCCCTCTTGTTTATATTGTATATGGGTTTTAGGGTACAGTCTAATCAGATAACTGGACTCTTAATCACCATCATCTTAATTCGAGTCATTTCTTCCATAGAATACTGAATACCGCCCATGCCAATACCTGACGCATCACGACCACCAAATGGCATCCAATCCACTCTAAATGCGGTGTGATCATTGATCATAACCGCTGTGGCATTCAATTTTTTAACGACTTTCAATGATGTGTTTAAGTTTTCAGTAAATACGGCTGCCTGAAATGCCAAGGGCAACGCATTGGTTCTATCTATCGCTTCATCTAATGATTGGTAGGAATAAACACAAACCACTGGTCCAAAAATTTCAAGTTGCGAAACATTGGCATCTTCGGCAGGATTCAGCAATACTGTAGGTTGATAACAGCTATCAGAAATGCGTTGCCCGCCACACAATACTTTTGCGCCGCTGTCTTTGGCATCATTGACCCACTGCTCAATTCTATCAACTTCAGCGTGCTGAATCAAAGGGCCCACTTCGGTATCTTTATTTAGTTGATTGCCAACAATCAGTTTTTTTGCTTGGTCAGCAATCAATTCAGCCACTTGTTTACAAATACTGTCATGCACATAAATCTTTTGTACCGACACACACACCTGACCCGCATGGTAGAAACCGCCTTTTACTAAACAATCTATCATTGGTTCAATATCGGCATCGGCTTCAACAATAACAGGCGCAGCTCCGCCATGTTCTAAAGCACTGCGTGTGCCTGGAGACAGCCGGGAATTTAGCCACCATCCCACTTTTCCTGAACCAATAAACGAAAAGAAATTTATTCTATCGTCTTCTATTAATCGACTTGCATCTTTGTTGTCCAAAACTAAAGCCTGGGCCCAACCATCTGGTAAACCTGCTTGCTTGAGAATTTCAATAAATTTCAGGCATGACAAAGGAGTAGATCGTGCTGGCTTTATAATCACCGGACATCCTGCCGCAATAGCTGGGATGGTTTGATGAATAATTAAATTCAAAGGATGATTAAACGCACTTACAGATGCCACTATGCCTATGGGCTCGCGCATGGTAAAAGCCAAACGATTTACCGATGCCTCGGTTAATCCCATGGGAACTTGTTCCCCTTTTAACTGTGAAATATGTTCTGCACCCAGCTTAACACCATTGATAGCACGCAAGACTTCCACCTTTGAATCTGCATAGGGTTTTCCACCTTCAGATGCCGCGAGCAAGGTTAATTCTTCGATCATACCTGACATGATTTCGATTACGTTATCCAAAATTTCAGTCTTTTTATAAGCTGGAATCCAATTGTCTTGGTTTTGAAATAACTCATGGGCTTTATCTAGTGCAGCATCAACATCAGCTGCATTGTTTAAAGGTATCTCTTGAATTAAACTGTTATCATAGGGATTGGTTACTTTTACTGTTTGCATATTTCTCTCCTAAAGGATGCAGGTAGATTCTATTAATAATTTATTCAAAATAGAATGGTTCAATGAATAATCAACAGGAATATCAATCAAATGAACACCTTTAGAGTTCAGTGCAGTATCTAATATTTCAAGCAAATTATCGACACTGGTCGGTCTATGACCTATGGCACCGAAACTTTCTGCATATTTAACAAAATCAGGATTGTTGTAATCGAGGCCAAATTTCTCAAAACCCATGCCCTCTTGCTTCCATTTGATCATGCCATATGCATTGTCATTGAGGATAATTACGACCAAATCTAGTTCCATGCGAATGGCGGTTTCCAGTTCTTGCGAATTCATCATAAATCCGCCGTCTCCATTCACCGAAACCACTTTTTTATTGGGATACAATTGTTTGGCAGCCATAGCTGAAGGCAAGCCTGCGCCCATTGTCGCTAATGCATTGTCCAACAATAAGGTGTTGGGCTGATAGCATTCATAGTTTCTGGCAAACCAGATTTTATAAACGCCATTGTCTAAAGTCACAATGTCTTCACCTGCCAATTTATCTCGCAATATTTTCACTAATCGTTGAGGTAAGATTGGGAACCGATCGTCTTCGAAATATTTGGTTGTGTGCGATAACACTTCAGTCTTGACTCTTTCAAAATAACTAAAATCTTTGCCCGGTGGCATATCAATTCTGTCGGTAATTTTTTGCACAGAACGGGTGATATCTCCAACCACATTTAATTGTGGGAAATACACATCATCAACTTGCGCTGCGAAAAAATTCAAATGAATCACTTTTTTGCCGCCCTTTTCCATAAAGAACGGGGGTTTTTCAATGACATCATGCCCCACATTGATAATTAAATCCGAACGGTTAATGGCACAATGTAAAAAGTCATTGTCAGACAGGGCAGCGGTGCCTAAAAACTTTTCGTGACGTTCATCAATTACACCCTTGCCCAATTGTGTGTTAAAGAAATGTATGCCTGTTTTTTCAACAAATTTTAACAAAGCATGCCCGGCTTGTTTGCGATTGGCACCAGCACCGATCAACAATAACGGACGTTGCGCTTGTTCAATCATGTTAACCGCTTCACCAATGGCGATATCATCGGCCTCAGGACGCCTGTGGCCCACCACATCAAACAAGGTTGCATCCACATCTTCATCTGCAATGTCTTCGGGCAACTCTAAATATACCGCACCTGGTCTTTCTTCAATCGCTGTTCTAAACGCCTCTCGAACCATCGCTGGCACTCTATTACCGTCCACAATTTGTTCTGAATATTTTGTGATAGGGCGCATTAAGTCAACGATGTCAACAATTTGGAATCTTCCCTGTTTGCTTTTTCGTATGGGTTTTTGACCAGCAATCATCACCATTGGCATGGCTCCTAACTGGGCGTAAGCCGCGGCTGTGACAAAATTGGTTGCACCTGGGCCCAGAGTTGATAAGCACACACCGGGATGTCCGGTTAGTCTTCCATAAGTGGCAGCCATAAATCCAGCTGCTTGCTCATGCCTGGTTAATATTAGTTTTATTTTTGAGTCAATCAAGGAGTTGAGGAAGTCTAAATTCTCTTCTCCTGGTATACCATAAATAAATCTAACCCCTTCATTTTCTAAGGCTTTCACCATTAAATCTGATGTTTTCATCGTTTCCCTCTCAATTGTAATAGATTGTTTTTTTATTGTTTCATCTGTATTATACCCTTGTATCATCCAAATGGGTTAAAAAACTAAATAGTGCTTGACCGAGAAAGTATTCGTAGCGAAGAAAAGTCTAGTTTTAGGCAACACAACTCATTATTTATGCGTATCTTCCATGATACTTACCGCTTTGCGGCTTTCGTGAAAATACTCTCCAGGAGTATTTTTGACGAGGATTAGGTGGGGTTTTGGTAAAATCTAGCTTTCCCGCAGTAGAATATTCTTTCTCGGTCAATCACTAAATACCAAGTCCTGAACTCTATTGCATCATTACTTTAGCCTTGAGTTTTTTTGAAAGTTTCATCAAAGGAGTTTCAATAAATAAATAATGAACAATACTATAAGCCACAATTAAGAGAATAACCAATAACATCAAAACTATTTGATTTGATTCTAGTGACTTCAAATAATCTCTAAATCCAAATTGGTACATAAAATACAGTATTGCTGTGTGCGAAAGGTATAGGCTATAAGACGCGCCACCCAATAATAGTGACATTTTAGGAAAAAGAACAGTGCCACGTTTTTCAAGTTCAATGATACTTAACAATAGAATCGTTGAAATTACACCATACAATATTACTCTTTGATTGGTATAATAACCCGAGGCTAAGCTTCCTTCAATCATATATTGCTGATAATACAGCGCCAGAATAAAAATCAATGCGCCCAAGGCGGCAAGAGGCAATAAAGAATTTATCCTGCGTTTTTCAAAATACATACCAGTAAAGCAACCTAGTAGAAACTCCAAACAAAATGGCGAGAAATAAAAACCATAAAAAGCAGTGGCTTTTGCGAAGTTTTCAGGCAGGTAAGCTTTTTCTACAAAGTAGCCATAGCCTTGAATAATAACAATGGTAAAGAATGCAAAAATCAGTATTTTTAAGGTGTATTTCCTGGGTAGCATTATTAAAAAGGCAAAACATAGGTAGAAGTACAGCTCATACTTTAGTGTCCAAGATACTTTTAATAACAATTGATTGAGGTAAGATTGAGTCAAGAAAAATGATCCTATATAATCCACGCCTTTTAAAAATTCTGGCGCATAAAAATAAGCCACTAGCAGTATGATTAGAAAGTATGGCCAGTAGCCCAAATATATCCGAGCAGCCCGATTATAGAGGTAACTAAAAACCCCTTTAAAACCATTTACTTTTCGGGTTGAAACCCAAATAATATAACCACTGATAACAAAGAATACATCGACGCCTGCATAACCAAATTGCTTGAAAATACTAAAGAGGTTGCCCGATGTCTCGCCACCAATAGCAAAGTAATGAGCCGATGTATGAAACAAAACAACGCTAAGGGCAGCAATTGCCCTTAGAAATTGTAAGTTTATTATTGTTTTGTTCAAAAAATTTTATAAATTGTATTTATTCAAAAATCTCTGATTCAAAGATTGTTGCCTGCCATCAAGGTTTAATTTTCTGCCATCAATGTAGGCTTCTAGTAAAATATTTCCCCGCATATCCAAAGCATCGCCTTGGGTGATAATTAGGGTCGCGCTTTTACCAGCTTCTAACGTACCATAGTTTTTATCAATGCCTAAAATCTTCGCCACATTAGAAGTGATTAATTTTAAAGCCTGTTCTTTTGGCATACCATAGCTAACCAATGTGCCTGCAGTAAAAGCTAAATTTCTTGAACCCATATTGCCTGGATATCCTATGGCTACTAATATTCCTGCATTGTTTAGTTTGATTGCAATGGTATAGCCA
>CAZLZZ010000141.1:0-8359 GCA_964564165.1 uncultured Alcanivoracaceae bacterium
CTCCAAAAATAATCGCCTTTGCCACTCAACTCTCCAAAGGGCAACAGCTCCAATTTGGCAGTATAATCAATGCCGAAATTTTCTCCTTTGTATATTCTCCCCTCTCCTTTAGAAACAGAAAAAGCTTCTCTTATGTGCCAGCCACCCAGATTAAAATGGTGTCTGATCTGTATGCCTTGGTCGCGATCGATATTGAACCTTGAATTGAGTAACGAACGGTCAACAAATTGTAATTTTTGTGAAGAGACAATTCGTTCACGATTTCCCGGCAATTTGGCTTGTCCAAACCACAGCGTGTAATTGCCTGCAAAGTTCCATTTGACGACCGCATCTAACATCTGAGAATTGATCACATCGTACTCTATCTTATACGCCAACCTAGGTGAGAAGGCAAAGCCATCCAGTTTAAACCGTGCGCGACGAAAAAAGAACCTGTCAGTGCGTGACGGACTGCTATTCTCAATATAAGTGCCATCGTAGCGACTCTGTAATCTGGCACTAAACTTTACAAAGAATGAAGATTCTTTGTCTCCAAAGGTTAAACCTTGTCCAAAAATATCAGATGCGCTTTTTTTTGAATTAACTATTTTCGGCTGTACAATTTGAGCCTGTACAGATACTGCAACACAGCAAATGAGCAAAGATACAGATAACTTGGTAAATGTTTTTATGTTTTTATAAGGCATTGTATTCATGAAATATTAATATTGTATTTAAAATTGTCGGTATTTTAATCCAGTAATGTGACAATTTGGTGACATTTGTAACATTGTCTTGTTGTTTCTCACACAATCCGTGAGGCAGGAAATATAATTTTAAAACAAGTTCCTGTGCCAATCTTGCTTTCTATATCCAGCGTAGCATTGTGGTTTTCACATATTTGTTTAACAATGGCAAGGCCTAACCCCGTGGAGTTTGTATTTTTTTCTCGGGAATTGTCCACTCGATAAAAACGCTCGCTCAAGTGTGGCAGGTGCTTGGCTTCAATCCCATCACCATCATCACACACCCACAAGTGAGCATCATTATTTTTTTTAAACCACCGCAGTGATACTTGTGTATTGGGTTTGGTATGTATTACAGCATTGTTAATCAGGTTCAAACAAATACTGGTTAACTCATCCTCGTTTCCTTTGATTTTCAACGAAGAATCTATGTTGGCAGAAAACCGGTGTTTTTTTGCGATAGATGAATTTTTAATGTCATTGTGCAAGCGGTTTAGCAGTTGTGGCATTTTGACAATGTCATCGGTATCTTCCATATAACGTTCGTTTTCAATGCTGGATAATTTCAACATGTCATTGATAATATTTTCCATTCGCCCAGACTGCAATTGCGCTTGACCGAGAGCATGTTGCCATGACTGCGGAATATCTTGGGCATTTTGCATCATTTCAAGATAACCCATTATAACAGTTAATGGCGTACGCAACTCATGCGAGGCATTGTCCACAAAAGCTTTGCGTGATTTTCTTAGGACATCTTGTTGACTGATATCTCGGGCAATTAATAAATACCGTTGGTTGCTCAATTTAACCAATTTAATATGGATGCGCCCTTTTATGCCACTATTCACATCCCCATTTACATCATTAGGATTTAGAATACTGACCTCACTCACCTGTTGTTTTTCAGACAGGAGCCTAATAAAGGAAGGGTCTCTCATGACATGATCAATGCGCTCGTTTTTGTCTTTATTGTAAACTATATTCAATAGTTGTGAGGCCGTGTAATTTGCCCATACAATTTCAAATCGATTGTTCAGTAGCACTGTCGCATATGGCATAGCTTGTGCCATGGCATCAAACTGGTTGAGTAGGTGCTGATTGTTTTTTTTGATTTTTTCATTTCTATTCTTATTGTCGATAACACGCGAAGCCAGCTCTTTCCAAATCCCATGATTTTGAGGAATTTTTTCTTTATCGGCTCCATTTTTATACCATTGATAGAAATAAAACAACCCTGTCCACTCCCATAAAACATAAACCAAAGTCCAAACCAAAAAACTCAAGCTCCAATAGGATGTGACCACACCACAAATCGATGCCAACAAAACAAAAAATATTAGGTAGCCGAGTTCTTTTTTGAATGGGTTATTATTCATTGACACATTGTAACTCTATTTTGGCTCAAAAAACCAGCGGAAGCGATGCTTTAGCTTCGCCGAACAGAAACTCTGTATTCTCAATTTAAACTGACTCCATTGATTCGGATACTTTTGATGGATGTCCCAATATATTTTTTTTCAGAAATTCTAGTAGAAATCGAATGGGAAGCCTGTCCTGAAGATGAAGCAGAGGCTGCATTTTCATCAGCATTTCCATGCCTAGAGAGCCCATCTGTAAGAATTGCTCAATGGGCTATTGCAAGATTGGTTCAAATTGATGATGGTAGCTGGGAATATAAAATTAAAACTTTAGAACCAACTACGTCATGTTCTTCGAGCTCATTATGTGGAAATGGCATAACCCAGCCAGTTTTCATTGATCTTAATCAAGATGGCACACAAGAGATGTGTTATATAGAAATCAGTTACGACCATCCAACTCGATACTTCAAAGACTGGAAGTGTTTCGAGACAGGTAACAATGTAGTTCAAGGAGGGTTTGGTTATAAGACTATTTTTAGTAAATCATTTGATGTTGATGAAAGTGATGAACAATATTTCAATCAAGTCAGTTATGAAGACTACAATGGCGATGGATTTATTGACTTAATGTTTTCTAAGGGTGATGAAGATGATTCCGTTTGGTCGGTAATCTATACCAATTCATTTAATGGTGAATTTGAGATCAAGGAAAATTTAGTTCATGAAACCTTTGTAATAGCAGGTAGGGGAGAAGATGAAAATCCTCATTATACAATTGATGCTTTCAAATTAGACAAGCACCTATTTATTGATGTAAACAATGATGGTTTAAAAGACAGTTTATTGTTTAAATATGATCCCAATGATTCAAAGATAAAAGTCTACAAAACATTGGGTACTATTTCAGGTGGCGATATCAACTCAAAAGACAAAATTGTCTCAATCACTCAAGGGTTAGGCAAACACATAGAAATTGACTACAAACCTATGTCAGATACTTCGGTATATACCAGAGAAAATAACTCAGTTAATGCATGGTATGGAAGTGGTAAAACACCTGTGTACGATTTTATCTCACAGATGTCATTGGTATCAGAGCACAGAATTGATTTACCTGCTTATGATATTGCTGCAACTGACTTGTCAGGAACTTCGATTTCTCTACCAAATATGCAACAAACGTACCAATATCATTACTATGGCGCGAAAATTCAAGCTGGCGGTAGAGGGTTCTTAGGTTTTAAAACATTTGAAGAGTATGACCTGAACAACAACATACTCAGCCAATCCGATTACCATCAAGAGTTTCCTTTTACAGGTTTAACCGATAAAAGACTCAAATATTTTGTTGAACTAGGCGGGTCACCTGCTTCTTTGCGGTTAGCCAATACAGATAATAAATTAATCCCGTGCTGGGTTAATGGCAATTGTGCTCCAGTTATCCCTCCAATAGATACTTGTTTAAGGGTGTCGGGGATTATATGTATACCACAAATATTCTCACAAACATTTTCCTCAGTACCAACTGGTGCAAAACTTATTTCATCAATAGACAATCAATGGAACAAAGAGTTGATCGATACAGGTATCAAAACATCTATATTTCTATACCCAAGTGTTGTAGCAACCGATCAGAATGAATTGGATGGTGTAAGTAAAATTGGCAGGACATTGGTGGCAACCATTTACGGCGAAAGTTCAACCAGTTTTTATGGTAACCCAACAAAAGTAATAGAGTACAGTTATGATAAGAACTCTACTTCAGCTACATTAACCAAAACAACTGACCTAAATTACTTCTATTCAATTGGTGATTACGTATTTAACAGAGTAAAAACAAAATCTGAAACTTACTCTCGACCAACAGCTGGTGATGATCAGGTACGTAACACTGCTTATACTTACGATAGCAATCACTTGTTATCAACGCAAATACAAACATCAGGCAATGATACAACTGGTAAATTTGTAAAAAAAGAATTTAAGAATAGAAATTCATTCGGCCAATCAGGTCGAGTAGAATTAACTGCCACAGGTGAGGCGATGCGGTTTACAGAAACCTCTTATGATACCCAAGGCCGATATGTTGTTAGTACAAAACAAGCAGGCCAATTAATATCCAGAGTCATAACCCGTGACAAATATGGCAACCCAACCCAGATTGTCAATCAACAAGGCATTACCAGTTACTCCAGTTACGATGCATTTGGTGGCTTGTATTATCAAATTGATGAACTGGGTCAATGGAGTCAAGTGACCAAGACATTAGGGTCAGGCGGTTATTGTACAGGTACTGGTGCGGCACTTTATACCACAGCAACCTCAATTGGCCCAACTGTGTGGAATTGTATTGACCAGCTTGGACGCACAGTGCGCACAGTTAATCAAGGATTCTCCCCTAGTGATGTGGTTTATGTTGATAGCCATTACGATATTTCAGGCAATCTGCTAGAACAATCTATCCCTAAATTCTCGCCACCCTCAAGATTTACAGCCAATGACTGGAACCGCAATGCTTATGATTCATTGGGTCGGGTACAAAAGAGCAGGAATGCAAAAGGAGACATAACGACGAACTCCTATTCCCCTTTATCTGTGGCAGTGACCAACGATTTAGGCCGCACCACAACAACACATACCAATATGTTAGGCGAAATAATGACTGTTCAAGATGCCAATGGTAATACTATTACTTACAGTTATGACGATAAAGGCAATCAAACCAGTATTGATGGTCCTTTGTCTGGAACTATTGACAAAATCATGACCTATTATGACAGTTTTGATAATGTAGAAAGAATCACTGACCCCAATTTGGGCGAATGGACTTATAGCTACAATTTGTATGGTGAGCTACAATATCAACGGGATGCATTAAACAATTGTACAGTCATGACTTATGATGATCTAGGACGTACCACTTCCAGAACTTATAGAACAGGTGGAGACGATCAATGCTCTACATCTGTTGGTATGTTTGAAAGCTCAACCACTTGGGTCTATGACAATGCCAGTTCATCGGCTTCATTTGGCTTGTTAACACAAGAAAACAATCAGAAAATGATGAACACTTATATTTATGATGAGTTAGGTCGCCTTGAAATGACAGTAACCAAGCATCTGGGAGAAGGCATAGGTGGTACAGATAAAATCTATTTACAAAGCACCTATTATGATCAATACAGCAGAGCATTGGCTAGCTATGATGCATCAGAACAAAGTGTACGGTTTGAATACAACGCACGCGGTTTTCAGTACAAAACAATTGATCAATATTCAAACACTGTTTATCAACAAATCATGGCAATAGATGCCTTTGGCAATGTCAAGCAAGTCAAAGCGGGAAATGATGTCACGACATCTAGGGTTTATGATACCTTGGGTAGAGTAACGGCAATAGATACCGAGTACTTTGGCGAAACGATTCAGAACCTTAATTATGTCTATGACTCTGTCGGCAATATGAAATCTCGAAATGATGCCAGAGACCCAAGCAATATTTTCTATGAAGAGTTTGCTTATGATGCAGTTAATAGGTTAGATACAGTCAAAGCCCAAAATGGATCAACAGCACTAACCCAAACCATGAGTTTTGACTATGATGAAGGCGGAAGAATCACTAATTTCAATGGCAATAGTTACAATTACACTGGCAATTCAGTACATGGTGTTGATTCAATAAGTGGCAATAGCAGTAAAACCTTTATCTATGATGCCAATGGCAATCAGACAAATTCTGATGGTCGTATTTTAGTTTATTCCGCATTCAACAAAACCACCAGAATGTTCAATGGTGGCACATCTGTTGATT
The DNA here is from genome assembly GCA_964564165.1 of uncultured Alcanivoracaceae bacterium. GTDB lineage: Bacteria > Pseudomonadota > Gammaproteobacteria > Xanthomonadales > Marinicellaceae > NORP309. Next base: position 5,901 of record CAZLZZ010000141.1, read on the forward strand.
TTGTTTATGGCACTGACAACAAGCGCATTAAACGCATTGATACAGGTAACGATGAAAATGAAACCACGTATTATGTGGGCAATGTAGAGTTTATTACTAACAACCTCACAGGTACAAGAAAAACTAAACGTTATATTGGTGATACGGTTATTACCCAATATGCGGATAATTCTCAAGAGGTTAAATACCTGCATAAAGATCACCTGGGCAGTGTGCAAAGCGTTACCAGCAAGAACTTTGCCACAAACAGCACTCAACACCTGAGTTTTGATGCTTTTGGTCGCAGACGAGATGCAGGCGACAACAGCACAGTATTAGATGGCAATCCAATATCAGATGTCACTAAACGCGGTTACACAGGACAAGAACATATAGATCAACTGGGAATAATCAACTATAATGCCCGATTGTATGACCCTAGTTTAGGGGTTATGCTCCAAGCCGATACCATTATTCCAGATGGGCCGGTGACCCAGAGTTTAAACAGATATTCTTATGTGTTTAATAATCCTTTGAGTTATACTGATCCGACTGGCAATAAACCGTTTAAATTTTTTAGCACCCAAACTGAAAATGCCTTTGCTGCTGCTGATAGATCCTCCCAGAAGGAGCAAGGGCAAGGAAACGATAAGCAAGCAGAGAATAATAAGTCTGTAGATGCTAAAATAGAATCACCTGTTGGAGGGATGAATAATGGGTCGGTTGAGAATAAACAAGGCAATGGGTTAGGTGGTAATTCGTTTAATGGGGAGGATTTAGGTGAGATATCTAATCGATATAATGGTTGGGATAAGCCTCGAAAAAAATATGACGTTTCTTTCAGGACTGGTCCAAATATAAGGCAAGGGAAATTTGGATCTCATTATGTTGATCCAGATTATGAACCTCCTACGTTATGGGAAGCGACCAAAGCAACGGCAAGTTTCTTTGATCTAACAGAGGCATTCAGGGGTTGTGTATCAAATGGCTGTGGTGCAGGATTTTGGATGTTGGCAGCCACTGAGTTTGTGCCTTGGGGTAAGTTGTTTGGGAAGATTAGGTTTTTTAAGAAAGGAGGAGGAACAAACAAAGATGATTTTATAAGTGAGCATTCACAAAAGCATATGTATAATCCAAATGAAATATCAAGGCCAAATAAAACCCAGTTTGGAAAAAATATAAATGTTAATGCTCTTTATAAAGATACTATGCTAAATCCAGATAGTGCTTTTTCAACTTTAAATAGTAGAATAACAAAATATTCAAAAAAATATGATTTTAATATCTCAACAAAAGATACACCAACTGGTCAAATGAGAGTTTTCATTAACAATCCGGTTCCTGATAAATCGACACTATTTCCATTTTCTCCAAGGGATTAAATATGCAAAACAACTTAAACTTAAAATTAAAATTAATTGATAAAACGGATTCCATTTATATAGATAGTGTTAAATTTACTAACTCTGCAATAATTAAATTTGATATAAGAAACCATACTAAATTAATTGATGACTGGGAAGATAGATCGTTACTGGTATTTAGTGAATTAAAAAAAACAAAATATAAAGAAGGTTGTTTTTTAATTTTTACAGCTGCTTCTGGAATAGCTGATGAGATGGATTGGAGAGGTATAAATGTTATTCATGAAAATGATTGTATAGTTTGGAGGTTTAGATATGATCTAACTGATTATTGTTTTTGTTTCGATAAAGAAAAATATATTGCTGAAATTGAAAAAATTGAAATTAAATTAAAGAATTTGAAAGTAGACATTAAATTAGAACCAACACAAGTGTTTTTTCCTGAAGATTAGGAGTATTAAAATACATATAATAAATAAAGACTTATTGGGGTCAGTACCCTTTTTAGTTAATTCCCTCAATTCAAAGTCGCTAACTTCTAGCGGCTTTATTTTTTAGTTGCTAATTATGTAGCATAGTCACCTGTCATAATACGTTTAAATTTATTTTGTCTAACTGCCATATCTAAAAAATTAACAACGATGTTTTGGTCTTGTTCGTCTAGTTTATCCGCTTCCTTACAAAGCTCTTTCAGTCGTTTATTTTTTACTTCAAATTCAGGTGTTGTTAGACTCTTTTCTCCAAGTAGCAAGTAGTCTGTACTGACTTCTAATAATTGAGCTAGTTTGATTATATAATCAAACTGTGGTTTAGCTTCTCCTTGTTCCCAACGTCCTATCATTCTTGGCTGTGCATCCAATAGATTTGCTAATTCCATTTGTGTTAGTTGTCTTGATTTTCTGATTTCTCTTAAATTTTTCCCAAAGTCAGTCATAGATAAATATAGAACAGGGGTCGAGTGACTTGTTTAATAACTTAACTCCCTTATTATTTTAAATATAGAACAGGGGTCGAGTGACTTGTTTAATAACTTAACTCCCTTATTATTTTAAGTTTAACGGAATCAATGGGGTCTACCATGGAAATTAGTAGTTGAAAGAGCTACGATTTAGTATA
>CAZLZZ010000142.1:0-8239 GCA_964564165.1 uncultured Alcanivoracaceae bacterium
AACCTTTATTAGATGCTTTTGCAAAATATGCCCCAGCGCCACAATCTCATGCCACAGAAACCAGGGTAGTTGAACCCACAGAAGAAGATTTCACTGGCTTTGTATTTAAAATTCAGGCCAATATGGATCCAAAACACAGGGACAGAATTGCTTTTATGCGCATTTGCTCAGGTACATTCACCCAAGGCATGAAACTAAAACAAGTAAGAACAGGAAAAGAGCTAAAAATCCCAAGTGCCTTAACTTTCCTAGCAGAGCAACGAGAACATTTAGAATATGCCTATACTGGCGACATTATTGGAATACACAATCATGGAACCATTAGTATCGGAGATACCTTTACGACTGGAGAAGACCTGAAATTTACCGGCATCCCAAGCTTTGCACCCGAATTATTTAAACGTGCACAACTTAAAGATCCTTTAAAACTCAAAGCCTTACAAAAAGGACTTGCACAATTATCTGAAGAAGGCGCCACACAATTTTTTAAACCACATATGTCCAATGACTTAATCTTAGGCGCGATCGGAATATTACAATTTGAAGTAGTGGCTTACAGATTGTTACGCGAATACAATGTTGAAGCAATTTTTGAAAATATTAATGTAGCAACCGCCAGATGGGTCAGTGCAAAAAGCGAAAAGGAATTAATGGCTTTTAAAAACAAAGCAGTACATAATCTAGCTCAAGATGCCAATGGCCAATTGGTTTATATTGCACCTACCTACGTTAATCTACAATTGACCCAAGAACGTTTTCCTGAAATACAATTCCATAAAACTACGGATGGTTTGAATAACTAAAAAACATAAAAACAGTCAATTAGTTACAATTGGCAATAAAACAAATGATTTTTCCGACATTCAAGGTCAATACATGGAATTTCTAAAAAACCAGAGGTATTTATACTTTATGTTTAATTGAAGCCATAACCCTTTCTTTTAGGTCTTTTCCTGGCTTGAAGTGAGGGGCGTATTTAACGCCAAGTGCGACAGATTTACCTGTCTTGGGGTTGCGCCCTATCCTAGGCTTTCTTTCTCTTAATGTAAAGCTTCCAAAACCACGAATTTCTATTCGCTCACCTGCAGCAATTGACGAACTCATTTTATTAATTAATTCCTTAACAGACAGAGAAATGTCTGATTTCAGAAGTCCTGAATCGGAAAATTTTGCGCAGAGAATATTTATTAACTCAGATCTTGTTATACTTTTCATCGCTATTATTATAATGAATATTACAAAAAATAAAAGCACCCAACCGAAATTAGGTGCTTTTTTATTTCAAATTCAACAACTTGAATAAGTTTTAGCAAAAAATTGGAATTACTTGTCCATTTTTTCTTTCAATAAATCTCCAAGACTGGTTGTTCCAGTACTTGCATCTTTATAATCTTTAAGAACTTTATTCATTTCGTCAAACTCTTTGGCTTTGATAGAAAGCGTTAACATTTTACTGCGTCTGTCCATTCCGACAAATTTAGCTTCAACTTCATCGCCTTCTTTGTATACAGCAGTAACATCATCGGTTCTTTCTTTTGCAATGTCTTGCGCTCTGATCTGGCCCAATACGCCTTCTTCAAGTTCAACCACTGCAAATTTCTCAGAAACTTCTTTAACAATACCTTTAACGATACTGCCTTTAGGATGTGCTACTACATAAGAACCAAACGGATCTTGCTCAAGTTGTTTGATACCTAATGAAATACGCTCACGTTCAGAATCAACAACCAACAGTTGAGCTTCAACCGTATCGCCTTTCTTGTATTTACGAATAGCCACATCATCTGCTTCATTCCAAGAAATATCAGACAAGTGAACCAAACCATCAATACCACCATCTAGTCCGATAAAGATACCGAAATCAGTGATTGATTTAATGCTGCCCGTTACAATATCGCCTTTTTCATGTGATCCAGCAAAAGCATCCCAAGGATTAGGTTTACACTGTTTCATACCCAATGAAATACGGCGTTTCTCTTCTTCAATGTCAAGAATAGCCACTTCAACTTCATCACCCGGTTGTACCACTTTAGCTGGATTAATGTTTTTGTTAGTCCAATCAATTTCAGAAACATGAACCAAACCTTCGATTCCTTCTTCAATTTCAACAAAACAACCATAATCAGTGATGTTAGTCACACGACCAAAGATTCTAGAACCAACAGGTTGTCTGCGAGCAATGTCTTTCCATGGATCTTCGCCCAATTGTTTAAGACCTAATGATACACGTGTTTTCTCTTTGTCGAATTTAAGTACACGAACTTCAAGTTCTTGTCCAATTTCAACCACTTCTGATGGATGATTGAATCGCTTCCAACTCATATCAGTGATATGTAGCAAACCATCAATTCCACCTAAGTCTAAGAAAGCACCGTAATCAGTTAGATTTTTAACGATACCTTTAATGATAGCGCCATCAACCAATGTTTCTAGTAACTTATCGCGATCTTCAGAGTACTCAGATTCAACAACTGCACGACGCGAAACAACCACGTTGTTGCGACGCTTGTCTAATTTGATGACTTTAAATTCTAAATCTTTTCCTTCAAGATAACCAGGGTCTCGTACTGGACGTACATCAACCAAAGAACCCGGCAAGAAAGCTCTTACAGAATTCATGTCAACAGTGAAACCACCACGTACTTTACCCGTAATTTTACCCATAACAATTTCTTCATTGTCATGTGCAACTTGTAATTGTTCCCAAACTAACATGCGTTTGGCTTTTTCGCGAGACAATATAGTCTGGCCGTAACCATTCTCATATTTCTCTAATGCTACTTCAACTTCATCGCCTAGTTCTAATTCTAGTTCACCCGATTCGTTTTTAAATTCGTCAAGTGAAATAACACCTTCAGATTTAAGACCAGCATCAACAATAGCAAAGCCATTCTCGATATCAAGTACAATACCTTTGATGATAGTTCCTGGGATTAGTTTCTTGGCAGATAAATCTAGCTCAAGTAGCTGTTCAAAATTTTCGCTCATATAAATATGCTCATTAAACACAAAGGATTGTGCTCAAAATGTTTCTGTATCAATTAGGTTGATACTCGTTTAAATAAAAGATTGTTGAACTGAGGTATATTCATAACTAAAAACGGTGGGATGTAGCCCACATTGGCTATCTTTTCCTATAAAAACCAACCTGTAGAACAACTATTGGTTCAATTTTTATAGAAAAACCTAGCTCAATGTGCATCTCCACCCCATCCGTCCTTAGTTATGAATATACCTCAACTATTTCAACAACCACATAAAAATTTTCCAAAAAAGACTATCGGTCTAAATTCGCTTTTATGCCAGCTTTGTCGATAATATCAATACAAAATTGAAAGACTTCATCTATGCTTAAATCACTGGTATCAATGATAATCGCATCATCTGCTGGTACAAGCGGGGACACCTTTCTATTGCTGTCTCGCGCGTCTCTGGCACCGATCTCTTTTTCAAGAGCGCGCATACTAGCATCAACACCCTTGTTTTTCAACTGTTTGTGCCGTCTTTTCGCCCTTTCTTGCCCACTTGCGGTTAAATAGAACTTTATCTGCGCATCTGTAAAAACCACCGTCCCCATGTCCCGACCATCCGCAACTAAACCTGGGGCTTGTCGAAATTGAATTTGGCGCTGCAACAATGCCGCCCTAACCTCTGGAATTGAAGCAATAATTGAGGCTATACTGCCACAGGATTCAGTTCTTAATTCTTGATTAACACTCTGTCCATCCAGATAAACCAAAGTAGGTTCACCAATCACAGATTCAAAGTTCAAATCAAGATTTTCTGCCAATTCAACCAACTTTATAACATCAGAAATCTCAGAATCTGTTTTCAATACTTTTAGAGCCAAAGAACGATAAATGGCACCGCTGTCCAACAAATGCCAACCCAAATAATTGGACAATAAAGAAGCCGTTGTGCCTTTTCCTACTCCTGATGGTCCGTCAACAGTAATCACTGGAACAGTTGCAGTCATGTTATATTAAGCCCTAAATTACTGCAAATAGATAAAAAATTGGGAAATGAGGTCATGATGTTTTCACAATTATCAACTTCAATCGAACCACTTGCAAACTGGCCAGCTATTAAAAAACTCATGGCAATGCGGTGATCATCTTCAGCATCTACTTTGCCGCCTTTTAATTTTGAACCACCTTTAATAACAATACCATCTTCCAATTCATAACAATCAACCCCTAATATTCTCATACCATCATACATCGCAGTAATTCTGTCGCTTTCTTTTTTGCGCAACTCCATCGCATTGGTTAAACGTGTTTCACCTTTGGCCAAAGCTGCAGCAATAAATAGAATCGGGAATTCATCTATGGCTGATGCTATATATTCATGCGGTATTTCTATGCCATGTAGGTCGCTGGATTTTACCACAACATCGGCGATTTTTTCGCCCGCTGTGGTTGTTTCATTTACAAAAGAAATATCTGCACCCATAAGTTGCAAAATACTAATCACACCGGTACGACTGGGATTTACGCATAAATTTTTAAAAGTTATTTGCGAATTGGGCAATAAACATACCAATACCATAAAGAATGCCGAGGATGAAATATCTGCAGGCACTGTAATATCAATGGCTTTTAACGATTGCCCACCTTGCATGGTTACTTTTAAATTATTGGAGGTTAATTTTACACCAAATCCACGCAACATGTTTTCCGTGTGATCACGAGATAATTTAGGCTCAGTCAACGACACCTCGCCATTGCTGTATAATCCTGCCAATAACACACATGACTTTACTTGGGCGCTGGCAATAGGAGAATCATAATCAATGGGAGCTAGATTCTCAACTGCGCTGAATTTTAGTGGTGCAGTACCATTTTTTGTGGCCACCACTTTAGCGCCCATCATCTCCAAAGGCTTAGTAATTCTAGTCATGGGACGAGAATTTAAAGAGGCATCACCAAAAACCGTGGAATCAAAATTTTGCGCAGCTAACACACCAGCCAACAAACGCATACCTGTACCTGAATTCCCACAATCAATTTGCCCACCTTTCGGTGCTTTTAAGCCCTGTTTGCCGACACCATGAATCACATATTTATTGCCTTTATTGTCTTTAGTGTCTTTATTTTCAATTTTATTTTCTATTTTAACGCCCATAGACTGCATGGCTTTCACGGTTGCCAGGCAATCGCCTGACTCCAAAAAACCTGACACTGTTGTGGTTCCATCAGCAATACTGCCCAAAATCATGGAACGATGAGAAATAGATTTGTCACCAGGAACCCTAACCGATTGAGTAACAGACAAGCCATCTACATGTGTTGATGTTAATTTGTTTTTAATTTGAGCCACAAACTTCTTCCATTGCTTTGTCCAATCGTTTCATTTGTTCCTGTGTACCAATGGTAATGCGCAGGCATTCATTTAACCCATAGTTTGCAACAGGCCGCGTAATGATTCCACGCTTAAGCAACTCCATATAAATAGGCGCAGCATCTTGTTGAAAATCAATCAGCAAAAAATTACCTTTAGATGGGACAAATCTTATATCTAAATTATTACAGGTTTGTGCCAGTATTTTTAAACCCTGAGCATTTTCAATCAAAGATTTTTGTAAAAACTCTTTGTCATCAATGGCATGTTCAGCAGCCACCAACGCCAGAGAATTAACATTAAAAGGTTGTCGTATCCTATTGAGCACATTCGCAATACTTGGATTGCTTAACGCATAGCCTACTCTCAAACCAGCCAAACCATAAGCCTTAGAGAATGTACGGGTGACAACAAGATTAGAAAACTCTTTTAACCACTTACTGGCATCAACTTGTTCATCTTCACTTGAATATTCTAAATAAGCTTCATCTACAATGACAATGACATTTTCAGGGATTTTACTAATAAATCTTTTCAGTTCTTTTTCAGACAAATGATTGCCCGTAGGATTGTTTGGATTGGCCACAAAAACCAACCGTGTCTCATCATCAATCGCAGCTAACATCGCATCCAAATCATGCCCAAGTGGGGAGTCGGTTTCCCAACTCATCGCAGGAATCTGTTTATGCACCGCGCCAACTGCTTGAATCGCAATCGGATAAACGGCAAAAGAATACTGCGAATATACTGCATTTAACTCAGGTGTTAAAAATGCTTCGGCCAACAATACCAACACATCATTCGAACCATTGCCCAAAGTAATGCACTCCATATCCACATCGTGCTTAGAGGCCAATGCTTTTTTCAACGCAAAACCATTGCCATCGGGATACAATTCAATCTCACCTAAAACTTCTCGCATGGCTTGCATTGCCAACGGGCTAGAACCCAATGGGTTTTCATTTGATGCCAATTTAATAATATTAGAAATCCCCATCTCTCGTTCCAGTTCCGAAATAGGCTTTCCTGGAATATAAGGATTGAGCTTTTGCACACCTTTTGCGGCTAAATTTTGATAATTAATCATGCTGAAACTTATTTCATATTAAAGAACAACATTTTGGCTTTATTTAACTTATAAATCAAGCTTTGCTAGGAGCTTGTCCGAGAATAAGGAACCGTAGCGAGAGAAAGCTGGTTTGAGACAGGCTTTCTATTCTCGGACAAACTCCTTATTGAAAGCCATAAATCAAAATTGATTGTTATAACTCCTTTACAATTCAACAGTTATTGATAGAATAAATAGCATCAAAACTAAAGATACAGGACGCTTATATGAAACTATCTAACTGGGACCAATTGCCCGAAGATTACACTTTCGACTACAACCAAGAGCAGTTGGCAGAAAACTGGGATGCGCTACATGTTGGGGATCAGTACGAATACCCGCTAAACTATGAAGGCGATGAAGAGCTTTTAAATGCGCAAGCCGATGCATGGTTACATTTTCACAATGGTGACTTTCATAAAGCGGCTAAAATAGGATTAGAATTAGCCGAACATGGCTCGGTAGTTTTGGCCAAAGCCGTTGCCGCGTATTGCGATTATTTGTGCGAGGACGAGGACGAAGTTTTAAAACTATTATCAGACACCATGGAAGTTTGTGAAAAATCAGCAGAAGCATTGCCTGATTGTGCCAGCACCCAATTTGTCAACGCATTGATTATGGGGCGTTATTCTCAACGCATTTCTATTACCAAAGCGCTGGCACAAGGCCTAGGTGGGAAAATCAAATCTTACTTAGAAGCAGCACTAGAACTAGAACCCAATCATGCAGAGGCCCATACAGCAATGGCTTTGTACCATGCTGAAATAATAGACAAGATTGGCGCCATGATTGGTGGCTTGACTTATGGTGCGAAGAAACCCATAGCACTTAAACATTTTGAAACTTCTATGCAGCTGGCCGCTAGCGTACCTATTACAGCGATTGAATATGCCAATGGCTTATTGTTATTAGGCGGAAACGACAAAAAAACCACAGAATTGTACCAACAAGCAGCAGAATGCGAGGCATTAGACGCGATACAGAATTGTGATATTAGTTTTGCCCAAGATCAAGGTTGATGGTCAAGTTTGATTATCAACTTCTTGATTCACAATTTAAATCAACTTCATCTTGACTAGAATTCTGAAGGTGTTCAACAAAATTACAAGGTCCGTGACTGGCATCTAGCTGATCGAGCAAGATTTTATCCCAGGCCGTTTTACATGCATTGGGAGAACCGGGCATACAAACGATTAATGTACCGTTAGAAATACCAGCAAACGCCCTACTTTGTATAGTTGATGTACCAATCTCAGTATAAGAAATTTGACGAAACAATTCACCAAAGCCCGGCACTTTTTTGACCAACAAAGGCTCAACAGCTTGCGGCGTATTATCACGAACAGTAAAGCCCGTTCCACCAGTGATCAAAACCACGTTCACATCATCTCGATAAATCCAATCAGAAACCACCGCACGGATATGGAAAACATCATCATGGGTGATTTTCTTATCGGCAAGGTGATGACCCGCTTCTAACAGTCTTTCTTTTAAGGCCAAACCTGAAGTATCGTTTGCTTCAGTACGGGTATCGCTAACTGTATGAACAGCAATGTTTAATGGTTTAAAGGGTTGTTTTTGTTTATGTGACATAATACCCAAATCCCGATATAGAAAACACGATTATAGCACAACCCCTTAGCACGTCTAGCAAATCCAAAAATTGCCTAACCACCAATAAGGTGGCAACGTATTTTTTAGATTCACTATACGTACCAAGTGATTGCACTCTATTTCGCGTTTCTATATCGGGATTTGGGTATTACTCCAAAGACTTTCTAAGGTAACAGT
>CAZLZZ010000143.1:0-8234 GCA_964564165.1 uncultured Alcanivoracaceae bacterium
TTCTAACTTTAAATCGGCTTCACCTTTCGCTCTTGCCCAAATGGCATTGAGCAAAGGATTGGGTTTACCAATACCAAGAGGCGTGCCTACAATCAACTCGCGGCCATTGATCGCAATCACACTTTCAATGCATTCTGATAAATTTTGAACTTTTATTGTCATTTGATTGTTATTTGCTCTCTTCTTGAATATTGCTGATAATTTTACCATGAATCGTATAATGAGTAATCCAAAGACATCAAATATTGAGCTATTGAACTATTGGTGTTTGACCCTATTTAATAGTTTTAAAATTGCGCTTTTATTTTAATGAAAACATTAACCATCAACATCCACCAAGATCCCACCAAACATGTCGAAAAGTTTCTGCATGATTGGTTACAATTTGGCGCTTACGAACAAACCTCAGAACTACAATACGAGCTGATTGGTAATACTGGTAAAATTTCTATTCTTAGCATGACACAAGATATAATTACTATTCATGGTGATATTCCTAGCCAGTCTTTTATGCTGATTGATGTCCTAGCCAAAGATTGCGAAGGAGACAGGGTTATTGAAGGCGAAGTAATTGATAAGAATCAGGCAAGATACGCAAAACAATCGAATTTTGAGGACTTATTCAACAATCAAGCAGGTGGTGCAGGTTTTAAAATCCCCATGGGTATGAACTCGATGGTTAAAATTTCAGGCATGTCCAAATTTAAGATCATCTTATTATTGATAATTGCTATACCTTTATTAATTGTGATAATTCCAGTGGCAATTGTGGTTATTATATTTAAAATCATTGTGTTTAAGTTAAAGTTTAAATAATTCCCTAATTCCGATAGTTAAATTTGATACAATTAACACTTGCTAACTTATCCTTAATTAATCTAGTCTATGAAAATAATATTATTGCTACTAATAGTTTTAACAAATCATGCCAATGCTGAAACAACAATATACCTTACCAGGCATGCTGAAAAGGCAACAAATACGGAAAACAAAGACCCTGAATTAACAGCAATAGGCAAGTTTAGAGCAGAAAATATTGCCAAACAGTTATCAAAAGTAGGTATTGTTGCTATTTACTCAACGAATTATAAACGCACATTACAAACAGCCAAACCCTTAGCCAATTACCTCAACCTCGAAATAAAAATTTATGACTCAAAAAACCCGCTTGAATTCGCAGAACAAGTAAAAACTATGCAAGGTGCGATTTTTATTGTTGGACACAGCAATACCGTGCCTAAATTAACCCACTTAATTAGTGGGAAACCAGTCAAAACAATTAACGAAAAAGAACACGACAATCTTTATCAAGTTATCTTGACAAAAAACCATACCATTTTGAATAGGTTTAAATCCATTCCTTCCTATGGATTAACGGATTCGGGATCGGAATCGGGGCTTCAATCCCGTCTAGACTCAACAAAACACAATACCGAATGAAAAAATCAATGAAAATCAACAAAATCCTAATCGCCAATCGCGGTGAAATCGCATGCCGAATTATTCAAACTTGTCAAAAGCTCGGCATCAAAACCGTTGCCATTTATGCAGAAATTGAACGCAATGCCAAACATGTGAAAATGGCAGATGAAGCATTTGTCATCCAAGCAGAAACACCAACTGCGGCTTATTTAGATGCCGACGCGATTATCCAAATTGCCAAAGAAAACCATGTCGATGCCATTCATCCTGGCTATGGCTTTTTATCAGAACGCGCTGAATTTGCCAGAAAAATAGCTGCCGCCAATATTGTATTTATTGGCGCTCCAATAGAAGCCTTAGATTTAATGGGCTCTAAAGCAGCAGCCAAGAAAACCATGATTGCAGCTGGTGTACCCTGTGTTCCTGGCTTTCATGGCGACAAGCAAGATGTGGATTTTTTACAAGACAGAGCCGATGAAGTTGGTTATCCACTGTTGATTAAAGCCAGCGCAGGGGGCGGTGGCAAAGGCATGAGGATCGTCAATAAATCAACGGACTTTATCGAAGCATTAAATTCTGCAAAACGCGAAGCCATAAAAAGCTTTGGTGATGACCATGTGATACTAGAGCGTTTTATCACGAAACCTAAACACATTGAAGTTCAGGTTTTTGCCGATTCTAAAGGCAATGTTGTACATTTATTTGAACGCGATTGTTCAAGCCAACGGCGCTATCAAAAAATTATAGAAGAAGCACCCGCAACTTGTATTAATGACAACACCAAACAAGCGATGTACAAAGCTGCCATTGAAGCTACCGCGGCAGTAGACTACCAAGGAGCTGGCACCATAGAATTTATTGTTCAAGGCGAAGAATTTTTCTTTATGGAAATGAACACCCGCCTCCAAGTTGAACACCGTGTCACCGAAATGATTACAGGCACGGACTTAGTTGAATGGCAAATTCGTGTAGCAACTGGAGAACTATTACCGCTAAAACAAGATGAAATCCACTGCCAAGGTCACGCTATTCAAGCCCGTATTTATGCTGAAGACAGTTTTAATGGCTTTTTACCTGCCACAGGTTTGCTTGAAGAAGTTCAATTCTGTACAGGTGACAACATTATCATCGACACAGGCATAGAAAAAAGCAACAACATCAGCATTCACTTTGATCCGATGATTGCCAAAACTGTTTGTTGGGCAAAAAACCGTGAAAAGTGTATACAAAAGGTATTACACAATTTGGACAACACCTTTATTGTTGGGGTAAAAACCAATCTGGGATTTTTATCGGGCTTAATGTCAAAACCTGAATTCAGCCAAAACACCATCTTTACCAACTCACTTGACAACGAAAGCTTAAAAGTTGAACTGCCCGCAATTGACAACGAAATCATTGCCACATTAATTGCCAAAACGTCAAACAACCCTGCTGCTTCGGCCTGGTCTGGAAACACGGGTTGGAGCAACTCTGGCAACTACTCTAGCCACTATAAATGGAATTATAACGATGAAGAAATCACCGTCTGTGCCATAATACATGAAAACTTTATCATTATAGATAGCAAAGAATCAAACATTGACAGCAATGCCTTGGTATTTGAATCAACCAAACAAATTCAGTTAATCAGCAATCATCAACGCTACATATTTAACAAAATCAACCACCAAAGCACCGCACTTTCGCAAAACAAAGGCGATATTATTTCACCCATGCCCGGCAAAGTTTTAGACATAAAAGTTCAAGTAGGTGATGAAGTCAATCTGGACCAAACACTGGTAGTTATGGAAGCCATGAAAATGGAACTGTCATTAAAAGCCACAGCTAAAGCGACCGTTTCTGAAATTTTGATTAAAGTTAATGATGTGATTACTGCAGACACCTTACTTATAAAACTCGATTCTTAGAGCAAGCCAAATGTCTGAATCCAACTGTAGAGACGGCGATTTATCGTGTCTAATATCCCGTTTATATCTAGTCCCTACAATATCAGCTCAATTATTAGACTCCAAATCAGAGATTCAATGAAATATGAAAATACAAATAAAACTGTACTTTTTTGACTAGCTTCATTTATGATGTATTTTGTTTTTTTACAGGTTTCAGAATGAACATCAAAAATAACCTTATTACCACCCTGATTTTACTGACCACTATAGCAACTGTTAGAGCGGATGACAAACCTGTTTCTTTTGTTGCCAACCCCTTAGAAATGGCTAGGGAATATTTAAATTCTAACCAAAGCCGTAATTCACTTACCCCAACAGATATTAATGAAGTTGTTGTGCAAAATAGTTATACCAGCAAACATAACAAAGTATCCCATGTCTATTTCAAGCAAACTGTAAATGGAATAGAGTTACATAACGGTTTATTTCAAGTTAACATGGATGCTAACAACAACATAATCAGCGTCCATGATCAATTTGTTACCGATTTGGCCAATAAAATAAACACCACAGAACCAACTATTAATGCTGAACAAGCCATCGGGTTGGCAATAAACTCAATAGGCATCCAAGATACATTACAAGTAAAGCTATTATCGGCTGAAAAAAACAAGACACAATCAGCTATTTACAGTATTGCATCTGCTTCGATGAAGCCAGTCCCAGTAAAACTGGTTTTTGCCTTAGACCAATTACAGCAACCTAGACTGGCCTGGGACTTGGAGATACAGCGAAGTGATGCTTGGTGGAACATTCGAGTTGACGCTGTGAATGGTGATATTTTAGCAAAAGATAATTGGACAGCACATGAAAGTTACGGGGTTTTCCCGATGCCGTATGAAAGTCCAGAGGCAATTGGGGCATCTCATCAAGTGGTGATAAATGTTGCAGATGCTGTTGCTTCTCCTTTTGGCTGGCACGATATTGATGGTATAGCTGGTGCTGAATTCACCGCCACTAGAGGCAACAATGTTTCTGCTCAAGATGATATTGATGCCAATAATTTTGGTGGTCTTAGACCCGATGGTGGAGTATTATTAGAATTTGAGTTTGTTTTTGACCCCAATTTAGAACCAGACGAAGGTGAAAACCTTGAAGTAGGCATTGTTAATTTATTTTACTGGAACAATATTATCCACGATGTTATGTATCAATATGGATTTGATGAAGTTTCTGGAAATTTTCAAGTAAACAATTATGGCAATGGAGGAGCAGGCAATGATTCTGTTAATGCCGATGCCCAAGATGGTTCAGGTCTAAACAATGCTAATTTTTCTACACCACCTGATGGTTCATCTCCAAGAATGCAGATGTTTCTTTTTTCAGCTCCCGCTAGCATTACAGTTAACGAACCAGCCTCCATTGCTGGCGATTATTCTGTATTTGGACCTGCGCTAGATGCTGCTGGAATAACCGGAACACTTGAAGAAGTCAATGATGGGATCGATACTGGCAGTGATGGTTGTACTGCTTTAACAGTTTTTACTGCTGGTCGAATTGCTGTGATTGACCGAGGTGGCTGCGAATTTGGACTAAAGGTATTAAACGCTGAGCAAGCTGGTGCTATCGCTGCATTAGTAATCAATAATGCAGGAGACGGCGTGATAAATATGGGCCCTGGCGCCGTGGGAAATACCGTCACTATCCCTTCGGTTTTTATTGGACAGACTGATGGCAACCTTATACGAACAGAACTAGCCAACAATGTAGATATTACCATGAATCAAGAATCCGGGTTTATAGATGGCGATCTTGATAATGGTATCATCATCCACGAATATGGTCACGGAATATCAAACAGGTTAACAGGTGGGCCAGCAGCAGCAGGATGTCTACAAAATTCTGAGCAAATGGGTGAAGGATGGAGTGATTACTTTGCATTGGTTATGACAGCTCAATCTGCTGACCAAGCACTAAATTTGCGCCCAATTGGAACTTATGCAGGAAGCAACCCAGCGGGTATCAGACAGTATCCTTACACAACTGATATGTCTGTAAATTTACACACTTTTGCTGATATAGGCAGTGTCTCCGTCCCTCACGGAGTGGGCTCTGTTTGGGCACAAATGCTCTGGGAAGTTTATTGGAATCTGGTTACCAAGCATGGTTATGATGTCGACCTATATAATGGAACAGGTGGCAACAACATAGCATTACAATTGGTTATTGATGGTTTAAAATTACAGCCATGTAGCCCTAGTTTTATTCAAGGTCGAGATGCGATTTTAGCAGCTGATATGGCGAATAATGCAGGGGAAAATCAATGTGAAATCTGGAATGGATTTGCTAAACGAGGTTTGGGGTTCAGCGCAATTTCTGGCAGCTCTTTCACTGTTGGTGATGAAACAGAAGCCTTCGATCTACCAAGCTCTTGTTCTATGTCAGATGTAATTTTTGCTAATGACTTTGAATGAAAAACATTTGTAAGAACTCTTTAAAATCAATAGAGAATACGGACAGACACAATCACGCCCGAGGTAGTGTAACAGGAAAATGAGACATAACCAAATGTTCTGATTCAACTGTAGAGGCGGCGATTTATCACGTCTAATATCGCGTTTATATCTGACCTATTAATTTATATGAGAGACCGGACGCGATAAATCAAGAAATTTTTTCAATGGCTTTTTCAAAAGCATGACACATCTTATCAACAGAGACATCATTATTTGCTATTACATGAGTGCCATCAACCACTTGTATTTGCGCATTGAGATCAGCTACGGGAACTTGTGGTCTTTGGGAAAGTTTTTCAATCTTGAGTTTTTCAACTTCCCATGCTTCATCAACAGAAAGATTACAGACATCGGCCAAATATTTGGCATTAAACCCTTCTCCAGTTAAATTTTTAATGCTCATATCATGACTTATACTATTGCCTGGATTCCAATAATACTTGGTCAATAAAGGACCTATTTTTGGATTATCACAGAGAAAACCGAATTTCTCAATTAAGAACGCTCTGGTTTGATAAACTGCCATATTTGCCAGTAAATAACCCTGATAGGAACATGCAGATTCGTCTGATAATAAATGTGGTATAGCCAATAAAGGACGAGGGCTACATGCTAATCCCAATATTTTTTGTTCAGTTTCTCGTGCAAGGTTGGTTATTATTTCAGCCGTTAAATTATCATCTGTTAACTGATAGAGTGCACGCTCAAAATAAGGAACAACCATAATACTGCGTTCGCCATAAGCAAAGAACGGCTGCTTGGTTTCAATAAGTGCTTTGATTATTTTATCTGGAACGGGTTGGTCTTGTTTGTTTTTTGCATAGGCCTTTAACCAATCTGCATCACTTAATAAACTGTCACAAAACATAGATTGAGTTTCGGCATAAGCCATCGAACTGGGAGCAAATTCTTGAGAGAAACACGGTGAATTTTGGGTTACATTTGAAAAATGCGCAGCATGGCCGCCTTCGTGAAATAAAGTGTTAATACCACTGTAACCACTACCAACCTGACTCGGCAGTGCGTTGCTGGTAAAATTAACTTTGGCAGCAACCCATTGCCCATTATCGTAATGTGAAGGAATTGGTCCATGACAGAAACCATTTTGATATTTGCCTTTTCTGTCTAACAAATCCAAGGTTAATTCAGCACCAGCATAATCTATATTAAGACGGCCAAAAGATTCTACCCAAGACCTAAGAGAACGAGAGAATGGCATATAAGGATCAAGCGCACGCGTCGCATCACCTGCAAAACTAAAATAAAAATTATGCCCTTTGATAGCACCATTTCCTTTTTTATCTTTCAATGACTGAATGCTGGCTATATTTGTTTGACGAGTTTGTTTTTCAAAATCTTCCAATATAACAAATAATTCATCGCTGCTCATGTGCTCGGTTTTAACCACCGAATAGTCGAAAAAGTTGTTATAGCCTAAAGATTTTGCAAATTTATTTCGCAACTTAACTAACTCTATGAATCCATTGCTTAGCACCCATTGTTCTAAATCCAAAAAAGCTTGATGTGAACTTAATCTGACCTGTTCGTTATCGCTGGCTTTGAGATTTGATGCCAAAGCAGGTGAACTGGCTTCGACTATCTCGCCATTTTCATCAGTAAAGGTCATCACATAGTTTTTCTTTTTTTCAAATAAAACTGCTTCGGCATTAATCAATTCAGCTTTTAATTTTTGTTCGGTTTCAGATTCTAAAGCATTCGACTCAAACAAGGCCAACCAGCCTTTTAATCCATGAATGGTTTCATTATGCATGGTTTCATTATTTTTTACTGAATTATCACTGGCTTTGATATGAGATAAATCATTTAAATAGGCTTTTATCTCACCAATACGGTTGGCATTCGAAATAAAATCTGCCCATTTTTTTTCAGAAGCAGTAAACTCATCTGCTTTAGAACTGGTTGCCATATAGGTAGACCAGAAAAGATCCTCCTTTTCTCTGTGAAGCGTTAAATAATCGTCATTTAAAGTATCAAAGTATTGTTTTGCATGGTTCATAAAATTTCCTATTAATTTTTCTATATCGGGATTACGGGTATTTTCAAGCCATTAAATTAATCAACAATGCCACAATCTTACATATTGTTTCAGTGTTAACTATAACTTTTTTGATACCCTATATTTAAGGATGGCTATTGCGGTATTATGTGAGTTTATTTAAAGCCAATAATTTTCTGATAATTATATCTGAGTACTGGAGCATGTTAATAGTTTATGTTGTTTTTATCGGTGAAAAGTCTGATTTTAAGAAACACTTAGCTTTTGAGGTAAACCTTAATATTCTTAGTCCAACTGTAGAGACGGCGATTGTATTTTTAGTGTATACCAACCCTTTAACGATGAACCCGTAGACATACAATTATCGCACAGCGGCGCAGCGTACAC
>CAZLZZ010000144.1:0-8166 GCA_964564165.1 uncultured Alcanivoracaceae bacterium
CTATGTTGTTATTGATTTCTTGTCAGGATACACCGCAGCCAGATGATCAAAAAGTTGTTGATACAGTCACACAAGAAACAAGCAAAAAACCAAACAACTTCAAGCAATATAGCGCAGAAGAGTTTTTCAAGACAACTTCGGTATTCGGTTCTTCAATCAACCATAATGCAACAGCTGTATTAATAAGCAATGATCAAACCGGAATTTTTAATGCTTATAAAGTTCCTTTGGATGGCAGTGATCCAACTCAGTTAACTGATTCTACGATGGATACGATTTATGCCAGTAGCTGGTTTCCCAAAGACGATAGAATATTGTACCAGTCTGATCAAGGAGGCGATGAAAACACCCATGTTTATGTGCGTGAATTGGATGGTAAAACTCAAGATTTAACCCAAGGGGATAAACTCAAGGCCAGTTTTTCTGGCTGGCACCATGATGAACAGCAATTTTATATTGTGACCAATGAGCGTGATGAGAAGTATTTCGATTTGTATCTGTATAGCACTGATGATTATTCAAGAAAAATGATCTATCAAAATAACAATGGCTACAATATTGGCAGTATTAGTGAAGATGACAATTGGTTGACATTGGGGAAAACCAATGGCAATGCGGATTCAGATATTTATTTGGTTGATTTAACAGCCCAGAATTCGACTGAAGAATTAATCACCAAACATCAAGGTGATATTTCACACAGCGTTTATACCTTTGCCCAAGATTCAAAAAACTTAATTTATGCCACCAATGAATTCGGTGAATTTAAACAAGCATGGTCTTACAATTTAGAAGATAAAACTAAAAAACTACATTTCAAGGCCGATTGGGACGTGAGTTTTGTGTATTTTTCTAAAGATGGACAATACCAAGTGACCGGGGTCAATGCAGATGCCCAAACTCAGTTACAAATCTTAGATACAGCAACAGGTAAGAATATAGAGTTGCCGAAGATGCCCAGTGGTGATTTAAGAGGGATAAACTTTTCAAAGGACTCTAGTAAAATGATATTTTATATCAATTCAGATACATCTCCCTCAAACTTGTATGTCCATACCATGGGAACAGATTCAGTTAAACGTTTAACTAATTCAGGTAATCCTGATATCAATGAAGAAAATTTGGTGGCAGGTGAAGTTGTTCGTTTTAAAAGTTTCGATGGATTGGAGATTCCCTGTATTTTGTATAAGCCAAAACAGGCAGAAACCAGCAAAGTACCTGCCATGATTTTTATCCATGGTGGCCCTGGTGGTCAAAGTCGGAAAGGTTACTCTCCGATGATTCAACATTTGGTCAATAATGGTTATGGTATTTGTAGAATAAATAACCGTGGTTCAAGCGGCTATGGTAAAACATTTTTCCATCTAGATGACAAAAGACACGGTGAAGATGATTTACAAGATGTGGTATACAATAAAAAATATTTGCAATCTTTAGACTGGGTTGATGCCGATAAAATAGGCGTAATGGGTGGCAGTTATGGTGGTTATTTGACCATGGCGGCGATGGCTTTTACCGATGAATTTAAAGTGGGTATTAATATATTTGGTGTGACTAATTGGGTGAGAACGTTAAAAAGCATCCCTCCTTATTGGGAAGCATTTAGAAAGTCACTTTATGATGAGTTGGGAGACCCAGCCACAGACGAAGAACGATTGCACAGAATTTCTCCTGTGTTTTTTGGTCATCAAGTCAAAAGTCCAGTATTGGTGGTGCAAGGTGCGAATGATCCAAGGGTACTTAAAATTGAAAGCGACGAGATGGTTGAATCAATTAGGGCGGGTGGAACCCATGTAGAATACTTGTTATTTGATGATGAAGGTCATGGCTTTAGTAAAAAGGAAAACCGCATTGAAGCATCCAATAAGTACTTGCAATTTCTAGATGAGTATTTGAGAAAATAAGATAAATATTTGAGAAAATAATATGTTGTACCGCAATCTAAAAACCAATCAAACTGGCTTTATCCAAGTGTCGAATATCCACAATATTTATTGGGAAGAATCAGGTAATCCCGATGGTAAACCGGTGATTTTTGTACATGGTGGTCCAGGTGGCGGTGTGTCTCCTGAAACACGGCGGTTTTTTAATCCTGATAAATACAGAATCATCCAATTTGATCAGCGCGGCTGTGGCAAAAGCACACCCAATGCCTGTGTGGAAGAAAATACCACTTGGGATTTGATTGCCGATATGGAAACCATTAGAGAGCTGTTAAATGTAGATAAATGGCAGGTTTTTGGTGGTTCTTGGGGTTCTACCTTGGCATTAGTTTACGCCATCAAGCATCCAAGCAGAGTGATTGAACTGGTTTTGCGTGGTATCTTTTTACTGCGCAAAGCCGAACTCCAATGGTTTTATCAATTTGGTGCCAGTCAACTATTTGCCGATGCATGGCAAACTTACCGCAATTTCATCCCAGAAGATGAGCGCCATGATTTGATGAGTGCTTATCAAAAACGCTTATTTGGTGAGGACAAGCAGCAACAACTTTTGGCAGCAAGACACTGGTCGGTTTGGGAAGGCTCAACTTGTCACATGATTCCAGATTTAAAGCACATAGAGGAAACAGCCGATGATGAATTTGCCTTGGCATTCTCACGCATTGAAAACCACTATTTTATGAACCAAGGCTTCTTTGGAAGTGAAAATGATGGCGAAAACTGGATATTAGACAATATAGATACAATCAGACATATTCCCACGGTTATTATTCAGGGTAGATACGATGTGGTATGCCCCATGACAACCGCTTATGATTTGCACCGAGTATTTCCTGAATCTGAACTGATTATTGTGCCAGAAGCTGGACATTCGGCATTTGAACCCCATATAATCACCGAACTGGTCAAAGCCACCGATAAATTTGTAGAGTAAAATTCAATGCCATTACATGTAACCCAAAAAGCCGCCGATAGAATTAAAAAATTCATTGCCCAAGATGAATCCGCTGTTGGCTTTAAAATCAATATCAAGAAAACAGGCTGTTCAGGCTGGGGTTACGAAGTAGAATTACCTACTGCACTAGAAGCCAACGATGTGGTTTACGAAGAAAAAGGCGTCAAACTGATTGCCAGCAAAGAAACACTAGAGGTGATTGACGGCACTATCATAGATTTTGAACAACAAGGCATCAACCATGTGTTTGTCTATAAAAATCCGAAGGCAACCGGTGAATGCGGTTGTGGTGAATCGTTTACTACTAATTAGGACTTGAACAATGATAAATAGAATATGAAAATAATACTATCGATGGTTTTAATTTTTGCATTAAGTAATACTGAGGCAAAAAAGGAACTTAAAAGCTTAACTAATATAAAAGTTAAGATTGAATATGTTGACTCAGAAGGAAATCAATTAAGTAATGATGAATTAACAAAAGATTTAATAATTCGATTTCCTTATATTACAGGTTCGTTTTTTGGACGAACAGAAAATGAAGCTGTGTTTTTAGAAAAAGCAAATCAAAAATATGAGATTGATTTAGATTTATTGAAACGTGAGAAAATGGTAAAAGGATCAGCCAGTAAATTATCTAAACAATGGATTCATTTAGGCTTGAACTCAAAGCCTAAAAGCGTTAAATTATTAAGGATTGGAACATTTCCTTATGATTCAATAACAAAAAAGTTGATTGCCAGTGCTGCGTTTAAACAAACACAAACTGGCGATTTGATGATGTTGATTTACGTCAACAAAAAATCTACATTTGTTGGGGAAGTTATACTAGATAATGAAAAATATATACATGACATTTCGTTTCCTTCAAAAGGCTTCTATTGGTTACTTTCTAAAGAAATTAGTCAAAACTTATTTAAGATACAACAATACAGTAATGATAAAGAAGTCATTCTATCTATTATAAAACATCCCAGTTACGAAGAATAGTTCTCGAACATTTAGTACACTATTAATTTAATAGCAACACATAAATAGGCAGCTGAATGTGGCGGTGGTGAGAGATTTGCCACCCTTTAGCTCCAAATTTTCAAATTTATCCTTGAAAAACATCAGGATTGATAAATTCACCGGTAGCGTTCGTAAAGTTTAACTTTGTTGTCAACAAGCTCCTAGTAAATGACAAGCAAACTAAAAAAAACAGGATTTGTTTATTTAATTTTCAAAGGTATTTTGAATAATGGTGTTTGACCATTTTTCTGGATCTTCTAACATCGGAAAATGACCAAGGTTATCTAAAACTTTTAGTGTTGAGTTTTTGCTTTCTTGATGAATAGTTTCTGCAATTTTCAATACAGCCACTGGATCATTTTTCGCCCAAATAATTCCTATAGGTAAATCTGTGCCCCGTAAAGCACCAATCCAACGGTTCCAATAGGTAAAGCGTTGTTTGATATATTGTGTCACTTTGTGTAGAACTGTTTTGCCATTGTTATGTGTCATCATCGTCCACAAAGCATCAATTTCAGATTGGCTAATTCTACTTGGATCAAAATATATGTTCTTAAGGTTTCTGGCTAAAGTTTTTTTGTTGCTTAGCCTTGCAACAATGGGCCCAGTAATTGGATTTAACAATAATTTTTGTATCAACCTCAATTGCGCAAGTTCTATATGCATACTGCCATTACACAATGTAATCGATGAGATATTAAAAGCATCAATTTTGTTTTCATTGTCACGTGCTATTATTTCAGTGGCAACACTGGTGCCATAATCGTGGGCTAAAATATGTGCTTGGTTAATCCCTATTGTTTCCCATAACAATAATGCAAAATCTGCTTGTTCAAACAATGAGTAAGAATAGTTTTTGGGCTTGTCTGAATAACCAAAGCCCAAATGGTCATGAACGATAACTCGGAAATGTTCAGATAGATATGGCAGTGATTTGTAGTAATCATAACTGCAAGTTGGGTATCCATGCAAAATCAGCAATACAGGTTTATTCGATTTGGGATCAGTATCAACGAAAAATAACTGTCGACCTTTGATTTTAATAAATTGACCTTTGTTTAGCCATTCTTTGGCATTCATTGCGAATAGTTATCTAACATTTTGTTTAAAATGATTTTGATTCTACCCTTTAAAGTATCAGGGCTCAATACCGTAATATTTTCACCATAGCGCATTATATCCATGATCAATTCAATGTCATTGTCATACGGGACCTCCAAAAACAAAGAACCATCATTAAGTTCGGTAATACTCTGTTTTGAATGCCACTGTTCTTTGACCACCCAACTGGCCACTTTGTTCGATATTTTTAACCGCGCAGTATATTTGTGTTCACCAGAGAATATGCCATAGGAGCCACTAAAATGATGTCGCAGTACTTCTTTATCGACTGTTATACTGTCATCAGCAGTTATCGAACAATCGGTAATTTGTTCTAAAGCAAAACTTCTTATTCCCTTGCGCATATGACACCAAGAATCGAGATACCAAGCATTTTTATAATTGGTTAATTTCAAAGGAGAAATAGTTCGTTGGCTACTTTGATTGGTTGACCGGGCTTGGTACTGAATGTCAATGCGCTTTCCATCCTGTAAAGCGCTGAAAACCGATGAAAATATCTTTGAATCAGCCTTGCGAAATAGGGCATAAATGATTTGAATATTGCGTTTATCCTTGATGCCATGTTCCTTTAATAAATTGCCAATGTTGTCCAATAATCGTGATAGCGGCTCTTTTAACAGCCCTTTTTGAATATCTTCAAGCAAATGAGAAGCCATCAATAATGCCTCTATCTCATCAGCTTGCAACCTTAAACCGGGTAATTCAAAAGCATTTTTATCGGCATAAAAATATCCTCCATTGTCTTTATCTGTTTCGATAGGCGCACCATAGCCATCACGCAAATCTGAAATGGTTCGATAAATTGTTGCCACTGAACACTCTAGTCGCTGGGAAATAGTATCCATGCTAATCGGATAATTGGCTGCTTTGAGCATTTGGTCAAGTAAATATATTTTGTCTTGTTTTTTCATAAAAATATATTAACACAGTTTAGTCAGGAGTTTGCCCGAGAATAGGAACCGTAGCGAGAGAAAGCTGGTTTGAGTCAGATTTTTCACTAATTTGAGGAGAATATAGGTATATTTAACGAGAATTAGTGGAAAATATGGCCAAAAATTCTTATGGAAAGAATTTTCACGTAAGCCGCGAAGCGGTAAGTATCAAGGATGATACGCATAAATCCAGCTTTTTCGCAGTAGGTTCTCTATTCTCGGACAAGCTCCTAGCTTAAATAGTGGTTTAATCAAAGAAATCCTTGTATTAAAATAAAAACCGTGAAAAATATATAGCTTCGAAAATAAACAATTAACTAACATCAACTTAGGAGTTGAAAAAATGAAGAAAGAAGTGATATCAATTTTAGCAGTAGCATTACTGTTACCTATGTACGTAAACAGCCATGAAAAGCATGCAGAGGTATCGGATAAAGTTATATCTGAACAAAGAGCTAAGCTTGCATTGAACACCAAAGGCAAAGGATTTGGTCCTCAGTCACCTCGCGACATTGACGCAGTTGCAGGCAATAACCAACGGTTATTTAATGCTGCACCTGCATCTACAGAAATGAACCTTTGTAACATCCATTTTCATAAAAATGCCGAACATAAGGGCGGAGAATTTGCCCAGTATGTAGGCAATGGTGACGGAAAAGGATTCCAGAGTGGATACAAATATTCTGGAGAGCTCAGTGCTTCAGAACTTAAATCAGCAGGGTCTGATATCTGCCCCAGCAAGCAGGGATCTTTAAACTCAGGTGATACAATTGAAGTTCATTATGTTCACTCAACAGCGCAAATCAATCCTGGCCCAACATTAGGCGCGTGCTTAAGTGAATCTATTATGAATCCTCAGTTGCGTGTTGAAACACAGGTATATGTTCTGGTTAACGACAAAAATGCTCTTGATTTTGGCGACTTAACCAAACACGAAAAAACCAACGATTTACATCAAGCGATGAATATCCCAAGTAATACAGGAACACCTGTTCAATACGCTGGATCAACTACAGGTCCTGGCTACAATGAAAAAGGATCTCCACTTCAGGTTAGTTGGAGTGTACGACCCAATGTGGCTAAAGTTAATATCAAGAGTGTTGGAAAATGGTGTGAAGGCAACGTTTTCAATGAAGACCATGCTCATGGAGTTAGGAATATCGTTACAAACCCTGACCTTATTTCAAAAATAGATGGTTAAGCTTTTTATATTGATGAGTTGTTGAACTCAGCCCTAACAGGCAAGTTTAGATTGTGGGTCTTTCTCGCAAAATCTAAATTTGTCCGTTGGGCACTTTTAATTAATCTAAGCAGTTGGCCACAGCCAAGCGAATGTAGCAGCCACTATTGTTGCATAAATAACCGCATCCAGTAAATAGCGCAGGGAAATAGCCCAAGGGTGTCCAAACCAAATAGAATATGGAATCACTGCATAGCCAAAAGTTAAGAAACTAATCACAACCACAAAACGAAATACCACCATAAAATCAGCAGATATTGCCATGCCCAGTGTTGCAACATAAGCAATTAACGAACAAGCCACGATAAAATAGACAAGCTGCTGACCAAGCAACTTACTCATCTTTGGCATACCATTCTCGAAGACACTGATCATCGCAATAGGGCCTTTGTTGAATTTTTCTTGCATGGCCTCGTTTTGCATTTCCTTCATGTCTGTACAATGCGGCATATGGTAAAATCCTGCTGTAACATTGCCATTTCTTAGTGCGTCACCGACTTCTTTTTCGTTGCTTAATTTTTGATAATCAGCGTTATGATATTTCAACAACATGTGAATAAGTGCACTGGAAAACCAGCAAAACACACCACCCAATAAAATTGGCAACCAAAGTTGCATGATTGATACTGACATAATGTTCCCCTCAAATTCAATATTAATTCTCATTATTATACATCATTTGTAGGCCAATATAAAGTGTTTGGTTTTACAGGAAAAACAGCTAAACCAACCAAAGCCTCCGTTCAGGGTCATGTATGTGTGATGGATTGATATTAAGTGGTATACCGATAATGGTACATGGCTATGCACTTAACTCATGTTTCACGTATTGCAAATCTAAATTGTTCATATAATACAATGAGTTAATGAATATTTTTAAACTACCCATATTATGTGTAGTTGACTTTACAGACTGTGAAAGTATTCAGATGACGAGTAAAAATGGTATAAATTTCGCTGCTT
>CAZLZZ010000145.1:0-7922 GCA_964564165.1 uncultured Alcanivoracaceae bacterium
ATGGCTCAAAATTCAAAGCCAACACCTCAAAGCACAAAGCCATGAGTTATGGACGGCTAAAATCACAAGAAACAAATAAAAGCAAACAAATAAATATTCAAATAAAGGACACCCATGTTATTTATAGCAGCTTTCATGTTAAACTACCCAAATTGGAAACAAACCAAATTTAAGGAGCTCAAAATGACAACAGCAAGAAGAGATTTAATCAGTTTAGAAGATACGCCCTATTATCACTGTTATGTGCGGTGCGTTCGGCGGGCTTTTATCTGCGGCGATGACAAATACAGCGGTAACAACTATGATCACAGGCGCGAATGGATTCGTGATAAAATTTTGTCACAAGCTGAGATATTTGCGATTGACTGTTGTGCTTATGCGGTAATGAGCAACCACTACCACGTGGTGCTTTGTGTGGATGAAAAACAGGCAAAAGCTTGGGATAATCACGAAGTTTTAAGGCGTTGGAGTGAGTTGTATTCTCTGTCTTATCTAACCGATAAATATTATAGAAAAGAAGGTGTTAGCAAAGCAGAACTTAATGCTATTTATGTTGAAATTGAAGTGTATCGAGGTAGGTTAATGGATATTTCGTGGTTTATGCGCGGCATCAATGAATCAACTGCTAGACGTGCCAATGCTGAGGATAATTGTACTGGTCGTTTTTGGGAAGGACGCTTTAAAAGCCAAGCATTATTGGATGAAAAAGCGGTATTAACTTGTATGGCTTATGTTGATTTGAACCCCATTCGGGCAAATATAGCACAGTCTCCTGAGGGTTCTGACTATACTTCTGTTCAAGATAGAATTTTAGACAAAAAAACCACATTAAAAACATTTGGCAATGATGAAGAACATATTCCATTTGCTTTAGATGATTACTTGCACCTAGTTGATGCCACTGGTCGTGCCATTGTTGGTGAATCTAAAGGTTTCATTCCTGAAGATTTGCCTGAAATATTACAGCGTTTGGGTTTAAACTCGGATATTTGGCTGGATGAGATTAAATATTTTGATAAATGGTATTATAAAGCCATTGGAACTGTTGATAATCTTAAAAAGTATTGTAA
The DNA here is from genome assembly GCA_964564165.1 of uncultured Alcanivoracaceae bacterium. GTDB lineage: Bacteria > Pseudomonadota > Gammaproteobacteria > Xanthomonadales > Marinicellaceae > NORP309. The sequence continues at coordinate 1,071 of CAZLZZ010000145.1, forward strand.
ATCTATTCATCAGAAATGGCTTAAGGGCTTGCCCCGAACTAAGAAGCTTGTGAAAACTTAACGAAATAGCCACAAAAACTCATGTTCTCTTAATCCAGTAACATTTTAAAGTTACTGATTAAATTCCTAGTGTCGTAAGTTGAGAGCATTACACAACCATCAAGATAATCAATTAAAAAATCCAGAACAAAGACTTTTTCACAATATCAATAAGTTATTCCAAGTAGACTAATGAAGTGAGAATTTTAAACTTCTAATTATTATGGGTGTCTTTTCTTTCGTTTTTTTTTTGATTTTCTCCTATGGTTAATCAATATAATTCCCCCAATCAAAAGAATTAATGCCCATTGATTAAAAGTAGGTACAGCGACTGGAGCAGATACAACAATAGCAATGGTGGAAACATTAGATGGAATCCCATTCACTGTAGTAACTCTATAGTCAACATTTGCCCCGCCAACATAAGGAACCGATGGAGTAAATACGACTTCCGCCCCAACAACCAAAAATGTACCTATACCTAAAACTGTGTGAGTGGTTTGAATCCCGCTAACACCAGGATCAAGATCTATACTTGTAACATCTATGGCTTCAGTTCCAGCAACATCATTATTCAGTATGCTAACGGATACTGAGTTAGTTCCTATGGTAGAACCAGTATCATCAACAGTAACAGGAATACGCGCATCTGTATCTAATGAAAAATCGTCTAACGCAAAATCATTGCCATTACCTACTATATTATCATTTAAGGTTCTGATACAAATTTGTGTGGTGGTGGTCGGAGTCAAAATTGTTGCGTAATTTACTTCCCAACTAATAGCCGGGACAGCGTTAATGATACCGACATCTTGAAAACTAGATGCCGTAGCGCAATCTGCCGTAACATCGACTTGTATCCGCAGGTTAGCCGGACTGGGATCTGTGTTGTACACCGATGATGCATATCCAGTAAATAAATAATGGGTACTGGCTACAACATTGATGGTTTGTTGCCAGACATAACTTGATGCTGGCGCTCCATTTGCGACCAGCATCAAACCAACTCCTGATGTGTGATCAGCTGCAAGGGTAAATACTGGATGGGTAGAATTGGCATTTGTAACAACCCGATAGCAACCGCCACCTATTGGATTCGGGCAAGCCGGATCATACTGGGTTTCAAATCCAGTGTTTCCACTTTCAAAATCTCCATTAACAATCAGATTTGCCGCCTCGGCCTGATAAACCAGACTTAAAGAAATCAATATTAAAAATAATGTATTTGGTGTTTTTTATAAAAATAGTTTGTTGCATTTTAAAATCTCGTTTAATAAACAATGCATTTTATAGCTTTAATTTATAAAAAATAGCTGAAGAAACATATTTGGGATATATTGAGAAAAGAATGGGACGGTAAGGTGTTTTTTTAATTAACCTTGACCCACATTGTTATTGTTAAGAAAAACTGGACCATAAAAAAGGACGATACACTCGTCCTTTTTAGTTTATCTAACTGTAACTACTCTCCCCGTCATTCCCGCGAAGGCGGGAATCCAGTGTTTAAAAAGCATACATTTATTTCTTTTTAAGACTGTTTTGCCTTTTAGTTTTTTTATAAAGGCAATAGATTCCCGCCTTCGCGGGAATGACGACGGTGGGTGAGCAGTTACTTTATTTCTTATTAAACGCTATATCTGACGCTGAGATTTTATTTTAACGTAAGCAAGTAAGCCCAACATAATAGAAAGTAAAATCAACACCCATTCAGATAAAGTAGGTACAGTAACAGGTGCTAGTGCAGGAGCTAATAAATTAATATTTAGATTATCAAATACCACATTCTGATTAGCACCTGTATTTGGAACTGTAATAGTAAACCCGATATCTTGTCCAAACCCTGGCGTTGCAGCCGTAATGGTGTACGCATAAGTCCAGGTTAAAATTTCCCCAAGAGCGGGGGCAGGTGTAATGCTGGATGTTGGCACAAGCAGTGTACCGCCTGCGGTCATCCCAAGATCAGTTAGGGGATCAAATGTGGATAAGGGAAGATTGTTGAAATTACCCACATCAATGGTAACCGTATAATCGCCGGCCGTAAGAGGAATGCCTGCAAAAGTAACGGTATTGGTACCAGAATTATTGGCAGCATTATTATTAAAATGCATAACGTCAGTACCCGCTGTTGGCGTGATACCCGAGGTTAGTCCTGTGAAGAACTGAAAAGCTCCTACCCCTATAGTCCATTCACCATTATTATCTATAATAGATGATGCAACCAAAACTGGTTGTGAAATAGCCGCAAAGGAACAAAAAATTAATATTGTACACAGTGCGTTTTTAAAATGTTTGAATAGAAAGTGTTTATTTTTATTGTGGTTTTTTCTGTACATGTTTTTTCCTAAAAATTAAGTTAAGTTATATATGGTTTTTCTAAAAAGGCTTTTCTAGAAATTGAAATAAAATTGGCAATTACCCTGTATACTGCCTGTTATAATTTATTCTTATATCAGTTTACTTATTTTAAATTTGAATAATAGCGGTATTAAGCTGAATGAGACGTATTGGGAAAAGTGAAGGACGCTGTGATAATTATTAATAGTAAAACGATAGTATAGTTAAGGATATTTAAACAAAGCAGAAAATGACGACTGGACATCAGAAAAAATGACCTTAACCAATTTTAAAAGAAACCACAATTCAATGAGTAAAATATTTGTTGCCATCATTGGCCTATTTTTTGTATTACAAATACAAGCACAAGCACAAGAAACACCAACAGCAAGCTATAATGTCATTAAAAATTACACCAAGGAAAATGGACTGCCTGTAAATGCAGTGACCGATTTGGCTATTGGTAAAGAGGGTTTTCTATGGATAGCCACTCACGATGGCTTGCTGCGTTTTGATGGCTTTAACTTTAAAGTGCATAATACAGATACCAATTTAACCATGCCCAGTGATCGTGTGAGAATGATCCAATCAATACCCAGTGGCGGCTTGGTGGTTGTTCTCGAAAGTGACCAATTGTACTTTTTCAATGAAGGGATTTTTACAAAGATTGGCCTATCAAATTTAGTCAGTTTTAAAGTCGCAAACAATCAAATATGGTACGGTAACAAAAAAGGATTATACAAATGGGACGTGGAAAGTCATCAAAACGTGGCCATTTCTAAAAATGTAGAAGTGCTCAGTTTAACAACGAATGATAAAGGCGTATTCATCGCAGATAATCATTGCTCAGTATACTTTTATTCATTTAATCTGAACTTGCTTGAATTATTACAAAAACTTGATTGTGGCACAGCATTCCAAATAAGTGTTTCTGAACTAGGCGAACTAGCTGTGGGCTCAGTCAATGGTGTCTATATTTTAAGAAAAAGAGTAGAGCATTTTTTAGCGAGAGAAACCATCCGCAACTTAAAATGGGCAAAAAAACGTTTATTCTTAATTTCTGATTATGATATAAAAATCCTTGAGAATGATGGAAAAATTACGAACTCACCTACTGGCCGAACAACTAATTTTACGTCAGGTCCAATTCCATCGGCTAATGTGTTGGATTCAGGACAACTGTGGATAAACAATTATTTAAAGTTAGAAACTGAAAATGAATTAGTATTCAATTCCCCTTCAGCAATTTATCAACATGTGATGGATAAAAATGGCGGATTGTGGGTGGCCACCTCACTCAATGGGCTATTTTACCTGCGTAAACCCATGCTTAAAACAGAAGGAGAGGCTATAACAGGCAATGTGGTAGATATTTATCTAGACTCAGATGGTAAACTCATAGTTGGCAGCGGCAGGGGGCTATTTAGCTTTGATCCACAAACCAAACATTGGGAAAAGTTAAAAGGCATCAACAGAGGCTTTAGGTTTCTAAAAGACAGTGCGTCGAAATTTTGGGTAGCGCACAATACTGGTTTGTGTGTATTAAACGCATCAAGTATTTGTGAAAAACAAACCTATCCCATTTCACGCTTTACAGAAGTTTTTATGTTGTTTGAAGACCAATCTAATCAAATTTGGGTAGGCAGTGAAAAAGGACTTTTTATGCAAGCCAAAGGAAAGTGGCGCGACTTTAAAGAGGTTGAAGGACAATTTGTGTTTGGAATAGATATTCCACAATATGGTACTTTCTTAGCCAGTAAAGACAATGGGATCAGTATCTTTCAAAACAATAAACGGGTGGACAAAATAAATATTGATACTGGGATGACAACTAATCGGACCCGCACCATTTATTATGACCCAAGAATTGATTCGGACTCTATTTTAATTGGCACCGAAAATAAAGGGCTTTGTTTGTGGCACTTAAAAAAAGGCTTGGTAAGATGTGCTTCTATTGATGAGGGATTGCCCCATTATGAAGTGCATCGAATACTGCCAGATGAGAAAAACAGATTGTGGTTAAGCTCAAACCGAGGTATTTATGCTATTGATATTGAAGATTTAAAAAAGTTTTATAATTTTCAAATAGATTATCTGCCCAATCATCGGTTTGGGGAAAATGATGGAATGGCTGATTCTGAAGCCAACGGAGGCTCTCAATCTGCTGGTACAGTTGGTAAAAATGGACAACTCTGGTTTCCTACACAAAGGGGAATAGTGAGAGTACCCACCAATGAAATTAAAACCGATCACACAATACTAAGGCCTTATATAGACGAAGTGCTTGTCGATGGTGTGATTCAAGAAAACACCCGCAATGTTGTGCTAGATAATCCACAAAAAAGAAATATCAGCATTTTTCTTTCAACCATTGCTCTAGGGATGTCAGATGACATTCGTTTCCGATACAGATTTATGCCATCACAACAGTGGATTGAATTAGGCACTTCCAGAAACATAAACTTTAATTCATTATCTGTTGGCAAACATGAGATGGAGTTTCAAGCTGCGCTTTATAGTGGCTGGGTTGGACCAACGTCTTTGTTGTCCATTAATGTTGTCCCAACTTTAATTGAGACCCAGTGGTTCCGGCTATTGGTGATGATAACAATCTTGTTTGGTTTTATGTTTTGGATAAATAATCTAAGAACACGAAAGTACAAGCTTGAAAAACAAGTAGTCAAGAGAACCACACAACTTAGCTCGGCTTTAAAATTGATTTCTGAGCAAAAGGAAAACATACAAACTGAGGCCAAGCGCAAGCAACAACATTTTTTAGATCTCAGCCATGAATTACGAACACCCTTAACACTCGTATTAGGGCCTCTTCATACAGATAAACCTATTCAAGGCAAAACCAAAAGTACAATGAAGAGGAATGTTGATCGATTGTTAAACCTCATTAATCAAATGCTAAAATTAGAGCAATTGGACTTGTTTGAACAAGAATTAAACTTCGCCAGTGTTGCCATAGTTTCTAGGTGTAAGCTTGGATTAGACCAATTCAAGCACAAAACCAGTAAGCACCAGTTGAAATTTGATTGCCATTTTCCCGACCATGAGGTTTATGTCCACGGATCAACGGAAGAAATTGATTCAATGTTAACCAACCTCATCTCAAATGCGATCAAGTTTACCCCAAAGTCAGGAACCCTTCGCCTCACTGTCAAAACAACACAAAGTGCAAGGTGTTTGATTATTATAGAAGACAGTGGAATGGGTATTCCTAAAAAGGATAGAAAACATGTTTTTGAGCGTTTTGTCAGACTCAATCTGGAGAACAAAGAAGGCAGTGGTTTAGGTTTAAATATCGTTCAAAAAATTGTAAAGCGTCATCAAGGTAGTGTATTGGTTGATGAAAGTTCTCTGGGTGGAGCTAAATTTGAAGTTTCTTTGCCCATTGAAAGTATGCAAAATAATAGAAATCCTGCTGTAATAGGCCAAAAATCTTCAAAATATACTGTGTTAGCTGTCGATGACAATGCTGATATTTTAGCATTGATTCAGTCTATATTGACTCCTCAATACAAAGTTATTATTTGCCAATCACCAAGAGATGGTCTAGAAATTGCAAAAAGAAAAATACCCGATATTATTATTGTCGATATTGGGATGCCTCATATAGATGGATATGATTTTGTGCGCTTAATAAGAAAAGACTTCATCACTAAAAATATTCCCGTAGTCTTTGCTACAGCACGATCTCATCCTGAAGATCAGGTAAATGCCTTGAAAGCTGGTGGTGATGCTTTTTTAACAAAGCCATTTATGCCAGAGCAATTAATAGCCTATGTCAATCGCTTATTGGCTTCTAGAAAGAATCAGACCACTCATTTAGATGCGCATTTGGAACTTGAAACAGAGCTTCTTGAAAAGGCCATATTAATTACAAATCAAGAGATGAGTGACCCAGACTTTGATGTGGAGAAATTGGCTAGAAAACTGGCAATGAGTCGCAGTGTGTTATATAGAAAATTTAAACAGGAAACAGACATTTCACCATCTGAATTCATTAAAAAATGCCGTTTAGAAAATGCTTCGGAATTGCTGCAAACAACCACATTAAGTATTTCAAGAATATCACAATTAACGGGTTACAAACAAGTCTCGACTTTTACCAGAAGCTTTAATCACTTTTATGGGCATAACCCAAAAGATCATAGAAAAATTAAATTTTAAAACTTAACAATACCCATGAATTAAATGATATAAAAACCACAATCAGCCAAAACGAATGGTATGCTATTGAATGGGCAGGTTATTTCTCTGATGAAATAATGACATACCGTCCACAAAAGTGTGTCTAGGGGCTTGTCCGAGAATAGGAATCGTCATGAAGGAAAGCTGGGTTATGGCGATTTTTGGCTTTTTTGAGGAGAATAGCTCCGCTATGTGACGAAAAAAGCTGAAAATGGCACAAATTCCATGGGCGTACCAACTGGAACCCAACAACTAGTTAATAACCCAATGAATAATGGG
>CAZLZZ010000146.1:0-7910 GCA_964564165.1 uncultured Alcanivoracaceae bacterium
ATCCATGCTTTCAAAGTCTTATAAATCAACAACTTACATAAATGAGTTTAAACTCACTAAATAGTTACGTTCACACGTTAATAAAGTTTCTCCCATTACAGATGCAATTAATGGACATTTTGTACCAGGTTTTTATTGTTCTGAGACATTTTGTTCGTCAACTTTTAACAGGTGTGTCGCAGAAGGCCACCTTCCATTTTGGGAATGTGCTGAACAACTAAGAGATTGTCGATCTATTTGTTCAGGTGGTTGGATTTTGTAAACCCAATGTAATTTACTCCAATCTTAACCTAAACCTAAACCTAAACCCCGATATGGAGATGTATTTGAGAGTTTGTTGGAGGCTCACTGAACTTTGTGAAAACATTGTATCCTCACTATCGGGGTTTTTATTAGGTGACAGGTATGGTGACATAGGGGGAGGTGAAAGATATGAGCCTATCATTACAACTTAAACTTACACCCACCGATTGGCTCTTGTAATGTTATTAAATCCTCTAATGATAGAATAGCCTCAGAAGCATCAACCCCACCTATATTTTTAGAGTTTATAAACATCTCTTTTGCTTTAATTTTATTACCTTTACACCAGTAATAATTTCCTAATTCTATTAATCTAAAATTGGTTTTCTTAACAAGTTCTTTTAAAAGATAAAAATATTTTTTTTCATTTGGCTTATATAAACCATAAACACTTACAAGAGTACTTAATGCATCGTGGTTATCATAAGCGTATGCTTTTTCAAGGTCAGCAATGGCAGATTTTAATAAATCTTTGTTTGTATTATCGTAATCAATATAATGATGTAGTTGCTTCATTCCAAGTTTATAAAGTACATCTTTATAACCCGAATCAGCAACAGACCTTAATTGTTTTTCGAGTGCTTCCCATTGAGCAATTAACCCTACAACTTCTTGGGCTATCGCAAGCCCCAAAGATGCAGATTTTTCCAGATATTTAACATATTCCTTGTTTTGAACACTGTAATATTGTTGTGTGGAGTTTCCATTATATATGCTTTCTAGTTTCAGCCCTTCTTTACCAATTAAATATAAAGCTTCTTTGTCATTTGGGTTTTCTTTGATATGTTTTTTTAATCTTGGTATATATACTTTACTTTTGAACTCTTTCTTACTTTCAATGGTTTCAGAACTAATAATCCCACTATCCCGAATCTGAAAATATATAATATTTATGTAGGCAATTTTAGCATATATTAAATTGAAATAAACAGAATTAGATTGAGTGTTTTCTTTCAGTTTTTTATAAGCATTTTTTAGATGTAGTTTCTCTGTTTTCGAATATTGTCTATTTAAGTAATTTATTTTCACGAAGGGTGGTTTTTCTTTATTAAAAAAATAAAAAATTGAATTAATTCGCTCGTAGCTTACATGCTTAAAAAGATTAGCCACAGTTTTGTAGGCTTTTGCTCTATTTGAATCTTCTATTAAATTAAGGCATTTTTCGATTATCTTACTGTATTTGTTTTTCTTGAATACTGTTTCGCATTCTTCTATATTGTTGTCAGCAATAGCTTGTCCAACACTGAGAGATAAAAGTAGCAAAACAAAATTGAATGTTTTTATTTTCATTACAAAATTAAATGTTTTTGATGATTAAACATATCCAGCAATCATCACCCTTTTCTTAAAGCGATGCTGTTCGTAAAAATGATCTTGTGGTTCTATCATTTTCACATCTTTAAAACCCACTTTGCGCATAATCCACATCAAGGCTTCTATGCTTGGTGCTAGGCAGATACCCGTTGTACTCATTTCTGGGCCATGGGTTTCTTCGGTTTCATCAATAATGGCAAATGAGCCCATCATCGGTTTAACAAAGGTATAATTTCCCCAGTCGAGTTGCCCTGATAAATTGGGTGCCACTTGGGTTTCAATCAAACACACATCTTTGCACAGCGCATGGGCTTTGCGAATGGCTCCAACAGGATTCTCTAGATGGTAAATCAATCCTAACATCAGCACAATGTCAAAAGTTCCTGTGGCCTTTGTGTCTATTTCATGCACGTCTTGGACTCTGGAATAAAACTTATCCGCTAAGCCCATGCCAAATGCGATTTCGTTGGCATCATCGACATGTTCTTTCCTGGCCTCAAGCCCCAAGACATTGGTTCCTTTTTTTGCCAAATGACAGGAGAAATAACCTTCATGACTGGCGATATCAACGGCTTTAATGTCGTTCCACCTGCCTTCAAACCTGGGATTCAAAACCGAATCCATCATTTCTAAGCGGGTAGTATGCACCAATTGGGCATCATCAGGAAGGTAGCTTTCGGTGACTTTGCCATTGGGCAGTTCAAACTTATAAAACCATTTTCTGTCTAGAATTTTGTGTATTGGGTTAGTCATTTGCTTTCTTCTTCGGGGTTGATTAAAAATTCGCTAATTTTGTTTTTAATATTTTTGTGAAACAACATGCGAAAGTGATTGGTTTTTTCTGTAGTATGGCAATTAATCCAACCGGCTTGGGTTTCTACTAATGCCACAGTGCCATCATTGGGTTTGCTTAATTTAGTGACCAGTCTCGCAACGCCGATACTGTTAGATGTGCCTGCAATCATGCAAGAGTGCCGCAATACTGTTGGCTCTATAACGCCATTGCTTAAAGGTTCAAGCGCATGATTCAATAACCAAGCTCCCCATTTTTTCTTACCCAGATCTTTTGCCGCTTGTGAACCATTAACGGGTGAACCCAGCATAACTAACTTGCCAGTTTTTTTAATATTCGGCAATGTGCGCATGGATAAAATTCCACCCAAGGAATGTACCACCAAATGTACCGTATCTTGGCTTCTTGAATTGACAAAGGCCTGTAGCTTTTGCCTATTAAAATCAAAAGGCTTGCTGGTGGTTTTGTAGCCAAAATGATACACTCTATAGCCTTGCTTTTTTAGGTGTTTTGCAATAGATGTGAACGACCAACGACCCATCCATAGACCATGTACCAAAACAACGGCTTGATCTGCTTTTTCTTGTGAATAGAGTTTATTCATTGTCCTCGCTATCGTGATCTTCGCCTTCTTCAGCTTCAGGATAAATGGCCCGAACATGTACTTCTTCTAAATTCTTTTCAGAAATGTCTGAAGGTGCAGAAGTCAAACTACAAATCGCTGATGAGGTCTTAGGAAAAGCAATCACTTCACGAATGGAATCTACGCCGCACATCAATGCAGCCATTCTATCCAAACCTAATGCTATGCCGCCATGAGGAGGGCAGCCATATTGCAATGCTTCAAGCAAGAACCCAAATTTGGCATCGGCTTCTTGTTTGCTAATGCCCAATAATTCAAGTACTGTTGACTGCATGTCTTCTTTGTGAATACGAATTGAACCACCGCCCAACTCAACACCATTCATCACGATGTCATAACCTTTAGAAATCGACTCACCGGGGTTGTCTTTTAAATCTTGCACGCTACCAGTGGGTGCTGTAAATGGATGATGTATAGCATCCCAACGCTTTTCATCTTCGTTGTAATCAAACATAGGGAAATCAACAACCCATAGTGGTTGCCAACCTTCTTTAACCCTATTCAGATCTTTGCCAATTTTTAAACGAAGCTCGCCCATATACTGGGTAACCGTACTGTAATCACCTGCACCAAAGAACAACAAGTCGCCATTTTCTGCACCCGTCTTTTCTAAAATAGCCGTTAAAGAATCATCGTCCAAGAATTTAACAATCGGCGATTGTAAGCCATCGCGGCCATTTTCTTTGGCATTGATTTTTATCCAAGCCAGTCCTCTTGCGCCATAACGGGCAACAAATGGTGCATAATCGTCAATCTGTTTGCGTGACATTTTTGCGCCTTCTGGCACTTTTAAAACAGTAACCCTCCCTTTGGGGTCATTGGCAGGTGCTGAAAACACTTTGAATTCAACATTTTTCAAAGCATCAGCCACATCAACCAGTTCTAAATCAATGCGCAAATCGGGCTTGTCAGAACCATAACGCCTCATGGCATCGGCATAAGTCATGCGTGGAAACGGTTTAATCAAATCAACGTCCAATACTGCTTTGTAGGCTTGTCGAATCATGCCTTCGCTCATATTCAAAATATCTTCTTGATCGACAAAAGCCATCTCAATATCAAGCTGAGTAAATTCAGGCTGTCTGTCCGCGCGCAAATCTTCATCGCGGAAACACCGTGCAATTTGGTAGTATTTGTCCATGCCTGACATCATCAACAATTGTTTGAACAACTGCGGAGACTGAGGCAAGGCATAAAATTTGGCTTGTTGAACCCTTGATGGCACCAAGAAATCACGGGCACCTTCTGGTGTGGCCTTGGTCAAGATTGGCGTTTCCAAATCTAGGAACTCCAAATCATCTAAATAATTGCGCAATGTCCTTGTGAGTTTACTGCGAAGGCGTATGTTTTTTTGCATCTCTGGGCGGCGCAAATCTAGATAACGGTGCTTTAAACGAACATTTTCGCCTGTTGTGTCATCGCTCAACATAAATGGCAATGGCTTGGATTTATTCAGTACTTCGTATTGATCCACAACCAATTCAATTTTTCCTGATTTTAAATTGGGATTGGCTTGGCCTTCAGGGCGGTTGCGCACATGTCCTTTAACATGCAGGCAATATTCATAACGGGCATCTTCAGCGATTTTAAATGCAGCTATATTATCGGGTTCAACCACCACTTGTAACAAACCCGAATGATCACGCAAGTCGATAAAAATAACACCACCATGGTCACGGCGTTTATCCACCCAGCCACAGACCTCAACTTGTTGATCTAACTTTAATTCTGTTACATTTCCACACAGGTCACTACGCATTTGCTTTACCTAATCAATAATATTATTCGAACCCGCAATTTTACTGTTTATTGTAAAATTTTATAGTTTTTTAAGACTTAAGCCCGTAATTACCTTGGTTTTAGCCTGTGCTGTTGGATTTATTGGATTTATTAAATTTAAATACAGAAATAATCAACAACCCGGCTAACATCAGGCCCGTTCCAAGTGCCAAACCCCAAATACTGCCAGTAACCCCCGCAAAAATAAAAGCTGCTACGCAACAGCTGCCATTAAATAAAGCGTAGGGAAGTTGTGTTTTAACATGGTCTATTTGAGTACAACCCGCACCGGTTGCTGAAAGTATTGTGGTATCCGAGATGGGAGAGCAATGGTCACCAAACAAACCACCAGAAAGTACAGCTCCAATACTGACATACATGGGTGCATCCAATTGATATGCCATGGGAATGATTAACGGAAACATAATGGCAAAAGTACCCCATGATGAACCGGTTGAAAAGGAGATAATCGCACCTACCAAAAAGGCAATAACGGGTATGAATACAGGAGAAAATGAGCCATCTGCCAGTTCAACAATATAATTGGCGGCTCCCAAGTCTTTACCAATAGCGCCCAACGACCAAGCGAGAATTAATATGATTAAAATACTGACAATGGCGCTCATGCTTTTGATGTATAACAAGAAGCCTTCTGACATAGTTTTGATGCCGTATTTTGCCATCAACAGTATCAATGTAATCGCCGCAAAGATATAAGCGGTGGATAATGCTGAGCGAAATGCATTGCCTGGAATGTTCGACATATCAAAAGGAAACCCCAAAGGAATCAACAATCCAAACATCACAAACAGCATAACAAGTAATGGCAACCAGACCAAAACAGGCTTGGCTTTTTTGATGGTTTCGGCATCAAGGCTCTCACTTATTTTGGTGTTTTCATCTTCCAGCACAATGCCTTTAGCTCGATTGTCTTCGGCTTTTTTCATCGGCCCAAAATCAGCTTTCAACATCACAACCATGGGCACCATCATCACAGCCATCAGTGAATAAAATTGAAAAGGAACCGCTTTGACATATACAGAAAATGCACTCTCGGTTAAACCCAGCTCGGAAAATTCCTGTGCGATTAACCCTTGTGAGTACAATCCCCAGCCAATAAAGGGTATTAATACCGCAACTGGTGATGCAGTTGAATCAATTATCCATGCCAATTTAACCCGCGAAATTTTAATGCCATCAACAATCGGGCGAAACAACGGTCCAACTATTAAAGGTGTACCCGAATCGGTAAAAAACAACAAACTACCACTGGCCCAAGCTGCCAACTGGGCTTTGACTTTACTGGTGATGTATTTAATCACCATACTGGCAAAAGCCACCGCACCACCTGATCTCTCCATCAACCCCACAACACCACCAATCAACACCATCAAGATCAATATGCCTGTGTGTGAACTGCTGGTGACCTGTACAATTATGTATTCTTCAATTAAAGTACTCATGCCTGTAAAAGGATTCAGACCATGCAATAGCATTACCCCAGAAAACACACCCACAAACAGGCCCAAAATAACATTGCGCGTCCAAACCGCAACAATCAAAGTCAATATAACGGGAAGAATCGAAATAAACCCTAAATTTTCCATTAAAAAATACACTCATTGAAGGACATTAATTATCATAGTAACAAATTATTTAAGCAATAGGCGAAACAATGTCAAAATTTCTAATATTGGGTGCCGGTTTCATGGCAGAACCCGCTGTTGAGTATTTAAATCGACAGACAGATAACACAATAACCGTAGCTGGCTATACATTGGATGAAGCCCAAACATTGGCGGTTAAATTTGAATCCGTGAAAGCCTTACAAATTGATGTCGCCGACAAACAACAGTTGCTTGACACCATAGGTCAATTTGATGTGGTGGTGAGCCTTGTTCCCGCGCCATTTCATGGGTTAATTGCTAAAGTGTGTATTGAATTAAAAACTCACATGCTTACCGCTAGTTATCAAACCGATGAAATGTTAGCACTGGCAACTAAAGCCCGCGATGCTGGAATTTGTATAATGAATGAAATAGGTCTTGATCCGGGCATTGACCACTTAGCAGCGATGGAAATCATAGATAAAGCCCATAAAGAAGGAGAACATGTTGAATCATTTGTATCTTGGTGTGGAGGAATACCCGCCCCTGATGACAATGACAATCCATTGGGTTATAAGTTTTCCTGGGAGCCACGAGGTGCCATTATGGTTTTGCGCAACGATGCCATCTATCAACAAGAAAACAAAATCATCAAAGTCAATGGCGAAGATTTAATGGGTTGGAGTCAGCCCATAACAATCACTGGTCTGAACCTTGAATGTTACCCCAACCGAGAATCAACCTCTTATAAAAGTATTTATGGCATAGAAAAGATCAAAGACATCATACGGGGGACCCTGCGATACCAAGGTTTTTGCCACATTATGCAATCGTTTAAAGACTTGGGTTTAATGGAAACCCAGTCCGGCGGTGTTAATGAATGTATATCTTGGAAAAATTATATTTTGAAACTAAACAACATCGCAGATTTAACAAAAATACAATCAAGCATGGATCTCAAAACATGGGATGCGATGAAATGGGTGGGCTGTTTTTCAGATGAGATAAGGGTCGCAAACAAAGACTGTAGCATTGATGCCTTGTGTGATTTACTTTTAAAGAAGTTGTTTTATAAAGCACAAGAAAAAGACATGGTTGTATTGCAACACAAGTTTGTCATAAAAAAACCCGATGGCAGTCGGTATTTTATTTCATCGGTTTTAAAAGAAATAGGCAACCCTAAGGGCTACAGCGCTATGGCAAAAACCGTGGGTTTCCCCATTGCAATGGCTGCGCAATTGATTGCTGATGGCAAGATACTTGCCAAAGGATTGTTACTGCCAGTGAGCAAAGAAATCTACCAACCGCTGCTTGAATCTTTAAAACTAGAAGGCATTGAATTTAATGAAACGCATTTGACTGATAAAGAAACGTCTGTGGATGAATTCCTCAAAGAACTAAATTAACCCCCCATTGTAGTTAGTGCTTGACCGAAAACACATAACACATTGATATTAAAGTGATATTTCAA
>CAZLZZ010000147.1:0-7857 GCA_964564165.1 uncultured Alcanivoracaceae bacterium
AGTTAAAATATCGCGATCAATCGCCAGTGATAAGGCCTGTCTTAATTTGTGGTTACTTAGATACTTATCAGAAACATTCAAGCCCAAGAAAAAAGATCCCAAATAAGGGGCAATGCGCAATTCATCCAGTAAATGATTCCTTATCCAGTCAATTTGACTATCAGGAATGCTTTCGGTGATATCTAACTCACCGGCCCGAAACCTTTTTAATTCGCTTGATTGGTCTTCGGTTACCCAATAATTGACCTGATCAAAGTAAACACCTGTGGCAGCATAGTAGTAAGGGTTTTTGTGCAAAACAATTTTTTCCTGAATCTTCCAATCACTTAGCATGTAAGCACCATTGCTAATAATTTTACGACCTTGAGGGCGTCGTTTAGATTGTGTTTCGGGCAGAGGGTAAAAAATGGGCAAACTCAATTTTTCTAAAAAAGCCGAGTCCATTTGCAATAGTTTAACTCGTAAAGTGTAGTTATCAAGGGCTTTAACTGCCAAGTTATCGGGTGACAATTCAATCTGCATGATTTTTTTAGCATGAATAATGTTGTTTAATAAAAACCCATAAGCAGCCGCTGTTTTAGGATTAACCGCTTCTCTCCAGCCACGCACAAAATCTTGAGCCGTGACAGCACTGCCATCTGACCATTTGGCATTTTTTCTAAGCTTAAAAGTCCAAACATTGTTTTCTACAAAATGGCTTTCTGCAATACCATAAATAGGCTCTCCATTAACATCAAGAGTCATTAGCCCTTCATACAAATCACGCAATATATTGTGTGAGTTTAATCCTTGAGCAAGGTGGATATTCAATGAATCTGGCTCAGACCCATTGCCACGGTTTAATGTGTTCTTTGCAAAAACTTGCAAAGAAGAAACCAAGACTACTATTGTAAAAAAAATTTTCATGCCTAACTTGTATATAACCCAAATCCCGATATAGAAAACACGATTATAACACAATCCCTTGGTATTATGCGCCAGGTTCATATCATTACGGATTGGAATATACTGCAACTTGCCCCCTCTACCACGGTTCATTTAGTGGTAAAAAGCATATTCAAATTCTTGATGACTCATTGCTAATATCTCTTTGACCATGCCACTCACTCTCAAAATAGAAAGCGGACATTTTAACTTAGTTCAAAGCGGACATTATCACGTTGGGCTTACACCCAGCTCCTCCAGACGCGATAAATCGCCGTCTCTACAGTTGGGTTTTATGACAAGATTAGGAGTCTTGTTTTTCTACATCACCTGTGAAATATACGAATAATTGTTTTTGATCTTTCGCTGTGAACGCCGTGCCGCTGTGCGATAATTGCTTTTGATCTTTAATCTCTCTCAAAGACCCCACAGCGAGGAAAACCACGTTATTTATTGCTAATCACACACCCCCAATCTGAAATGTTGTAGGCGGCGATTTATCGTGCCATCTTTCAAGTAAACTATAGTTCAAACACAGACGCGATAAATCACCGTCTCTGCAGTTGGGTTTTATGACAAGATTAGGAGTCTTGTTTTTCTACATCACCTGTGAAATATACGAATAATTGTTTTTGATCTTTCGCTGTGAACGCCGTGCCGCTGTGCGATAATTGCTTTTGATCTTTAATCTCTCTCAAAAAACATTGTCAGCAGTAGATTATTTATAATCGTGTTTTCTATTATCGAGATTTGGGGATTTGGGATATACATGATAAAATATTGCAAAAATAAAACGAGTGACTAAATTGAATAAATCAGAACCTATTGAAAACAAAAGCCAATTAATTGACTATATCGCCTCGGGCTGCAAGCCTAAATCAGATTGGAAGGTAGGCACAGAGCACGAAAAATTTGGCTTTGACACGCAAACTTTAAAGCCGCTGAGCTATAAGCAAAACGGAGGCATTGAAGATATATTAACGGGCTTAAAAGATAAGTTTAATTGGCGAGCAGAATACGAAGGAGAAAACATTGTTGCTTTGTTTCGTGATGGATGCTCTGTTACCTTGGAGCCAGGCGGACAATTGGAATTATCCGGTGCTCCATTGGCGGATATTCATGCGACTTGTCGAGAAACTTATTCCCACCTAGCTGAAGTAAAAGAAGTGTGTGAAGATTATAATTCAGCTTTTATAGGCATGGGTTTTCATCCTTTGGCGAAAAAAGAAGACATAGAATTTATGCCCAAAGGCCGCTATAAAATCATGCGTGAATATATGCCCAAAGTGGGGACGTTGGGTTTAGATATGATGAAACGGACTTGTACCATTCAGGCCAATTTGGATTATTCATCAGAAGCCGATATGATTAAAAAATTCCGTGTATCTTTGGCATTGCAACCCATTGCTACCGCATTGTTTGCCAATTCCCCTTTTGAAAATGGCAAATCTAATGGGTTTTTGTCCTACCGTTCACACATTTGGACCGATACCGACAATGACCGCTGTGGAACTATCCCTTTTGTTTTTGAAGATTCTATGAGTTTTGAGCGATATGTGGACTATATGTTGGATGTGCCGATGTATTTTGCTTATCGTGATGGCAAGTACTTGGATGCAAGTGGCTTGTCATTCAAAGATTTTATGCAAGGTAAGCTATCTATATTGCCTGGCGAGTTGCCTACTATGAAAGATTGGGAGGATCATTTAACCACTGCTTTTCCTGAAGTTAGATTGAAAAAATTCCTAGAGATGCGCGGCGCAGATGCAGGTCCTTGGCGCCGGATTTGTGCCTTGCCTGCATTGTGGGTAGGTATTTTTTATGATCAAGAGGCTTTGGATGGTGCTTGGGATATGGTTAAAGATTGGACAACCCAAGAACACCAGTATTTACGTGACAATGTTCCCAAGCAAGGACTGTGTACACAATTTAGAAAGCAAAAAGTACGAGATTTAGCACTACAAATGTTAGAACTTTCAAGACTGGGCTTAGAAAAGCGCAATATTCGTGGCAAATGTGGCAAAGATGAAAGCATGTTTTTAGAGCCATTGCAAATCATCGCCGATACCGCCACTTCACCAGCAGAACGTAAACTGGGTAAGTATCACGGTGTTTGGAACAAAGATTTAAGCCGTTTGTTTGAGATTTTTAAATACTGATAAAATTTATTTTCTATTCTCAGCTTTTGAGAATATTATCAATTAAAATATGAAGAATCTAAAAGTGAGAAAGCACGCCGTAGCGTGCTATCTAATTTTGTGGACTTAAAGTCCTTATTAACGGTAATTAACCGATTCTTTTGAAGTTGGTACAATTTTAACACAACCATACAATAGAATCAATAATGGAGAGATATTATGAACTATAGATTAGGCTTTGACTTAGGATATACCTCAATTGGCTGGTCAGTAATATTGCTAGATGACGATTTAAACCCTGCTAGAATTGAAAATTTTGGTGTTAGGATTTTCCCATCTGGAAGAGATGCAAAAACAAAAGAGCCCATTTCAGTTAACAGAAGAACTAAAAGAGGAGCAAGCAGAAATCATGATCGTTACATAATGCGAAGAAAAGCATTACTAAAATTCATGTTGGACAATCATTTACAACCACTTCAAAAATCCCAAAGGAAACAATTGGCCCAAACAAATCCTTACGAAATTAGAAACAAAGCTGTTTCAGAGAAACTTTCACTACATGAAATTGGGCGAGCCTTATTTCACATAAACCAAAGAAGAGGGTTTAAAAGCAATTTAATTGCCGACGGAAAAACTGATGACAAAGAACAAAAAGGATTAAAAAAAGGTATTGATGACCTGAGTAAAATTCTAAACGAGAAAAAACTCACAATTGGACAATACTTATATAAGAGGCAATTAGAGAAAAAAACCACAAGGATGAAGGCTCAAAATAAAAGCTACGAAATATACACTAATCGCAATATGTACATTCAAGAAGTTGATCAGATTTTATCTTTTCAGCAGAAGTTTCATACAGAAAGCCTAACTGATACAGTTATTAAAAGGATTAAAGAAATTATATTTTTCCAAAGGCCTTTAAAATTACAAGAAGCAGGTTGTTGTAGCTTGCTTGAAGGAGAAAAAAGAGCAAGAGCAAGTTACACAGAAAACCAATTATTTAGAATTTATCAGGAAGTTAACAACCTAGATTTTGTTAAAGAATCATCAGAAGTAAATAGCTTAACTGACAGCCAAAGAAAAACAATTCTAAAATACTTAGTTTCAGATTTTTCCGAACTTAGAAAAGATAGGATGTTAAGCTGGACTAAAATCAGGAAGTTATTAAACATCAGTGGACTAAATTTTAACCTTGAAACCATGGGAAGGAAAGGATTAAAAGCAGACACCACAATCTTAGAAATGCAGTCGATATTGGGCAGAAGGTGGAGTGATTTATCTCCTGAAAGAAAAAGAAAATTGATAGATGTTATAATAACAGGCCAAACCACCAAGAAATTAAAAAAAGCATTGTCCAACTTTTTTAAAGATGAAAATCTATCAGGAGAAACCTTGAAAGAAATAATTGCCAGCAAGACCAGTCTGGAACCAGGATATGGCAAAGTCTCATTAAAAGCAATTAATAAAATACTACCCTTCCTTGAACAAGGTTTTGTTTATAGCCAAGCTTGTGAAAAAGCAGGAATAAATCACAGCGATCAAAGAACAGGAGAAGTTTTCCCCCATGCCAATCTTCCGTACTATGGGCAAGTATTACAAAAACATGTAATTGGAGGAACCTTTAATGACAAAACAAAAATTGAAGAATATTATGGAAAAATAAACAATCCTACTGTCCACATGGCATTAAATCAATTCAGAATAGTTCTCAATGAAATAGTCAAAAAACATGGTCAACCCCCAAAACAAATCCATATTGAACTGGCTCGTGAAACCTCCATGTCAACAAAACAATTATCAGAACACAACTCACAACAAACGAAAAATAGAAAAGAAAATGAAAGAATAAATCAAATACTTGCCGAACATGGAATAAAGCAAAACTACGATAACCGCATGAAATACAAATTGTGGCAAGATTTAGCCAATGAGCCTACACAAAGGTGCTGCCCATATACTGGTAAAGCTATAAGCATGGAAGAGTTGTTTTCAAACAGGGTTGAAATAGAACACATTATTCCTTTCTCACGATCCTTCGATAACAGCAGAAATAACAAAACTGTTTGTTTTTCTGAATCAAACAGATACAAAGGCAATAAAACGCCATTTGAAGCCTTTGCAAATAGCTCTAATGGTTACAATTGGGATGAAATTATCGCAAGAGCGAAAAATATGCAACGCAAATTATGGCGATTCTTACCCGATGCCATGGAAAAATTTCAAGACTCAGAAGAAGGGCAATACATTCAAAGGCAACTTAATGACACCAAATATATGTCGAGAATTGCCAGACAATATGCTGAGTTTGTATCTGGCCCCAATACCGTAAGAGCCATAAAAGGAAAATTTACCAATGATTTAAGACACCATTGGGGCTTAGAACAATTTACACACAAAAACATCGATGGTAAATTTATAAAAAACCGAGACAGCCATCAACACCATGCTATTGACGCCATAGTTGTTGCTCTAACAGACAACAGCGCCATGCAAAAATTAGCCAAAGCCAATAAGGTTGCAAAAGAAAAAGGCAGTCAAAAGCTGTATTTGGAACTAGCCAAACCGTTCCAAGGCTTTGACACTGATAAAATAAAATTAAAGCTTCAATTAATGGTTATTTCACATAAACTTGACCACAAAGGAGTAGCACTTGCCAAAGCAAAAGGTGCGACCATTGGAACACTCCACGAAGATACAAATTATGGTAAAGTTTCTGACAACATTTATGCCCTTCGCAAAGAATTAACAGCAGATAACTTTAAAAACAAAAAGAGTATCGAAACCATTGCCAGCAATAAAATCAGACGAGATGTTGCCCAAATATTTGAAAAAACAGAAGGAGACAAAAAGCAATACGAACAAGCTTTAGAAGAATACAAAAATAACAGCAGTCAAAACCCATACCACAAACTCAAGAAAGTAAGAACCCACCAAAAGAAAGAGGGATTAATTCCAATTAAGGATAAAAATGATAAAGCATACAGATATGTGAAAGGCGGCAATAACTTTTGTGCTGAAATTTGGTGCACTGACAAAGGTAAAAAAGCAGGTATTTGGCAATGCGAAGTGATCCAAAATTATTATATCAACCAAAAAGGATATGTCCCCAACTGGCGTCAAACCAACCCAACTGCATACAAAGTCATGCGTTTGCAAATTAATGACATGGTGGCCTTGGATGAAAAGGGCAAAAGAATAATTTGTCGAATTCAAAAAATGTCAGCCAAAGGGCAAATAGTCCTTAGATTACATGATGATGCGACAGCAATACAAGAAACGCAGATTTCAAAAACCGCATCAACCATACAAAATGCCAATTTAAGAAAAATATTTGTTTCACCCATTGGTAAGATTTTTGACCCAGGAAAAGCTCGGCAACCCAGAAAATAAGGTAAAAAAATGTCAGTATTAGAAATCAGTGATTTGGCTTGTCACCTATCGAGTTATCGTGGGTTCCTCAAGCTGTCAGTAAATGGAAAAGAAATCAGAAAAATTGCCTTTGATAATATTTCCGCAATTATCACAAAAGCTCATGGCATCACTTT
The DNA here is from genome assembly GCA_964564165.1 of uncultured Alcanivoracaceae bacterium. Taxonomy (GTDB): domain Bacteria; phylum Pseudomonadota; class Gammaproteobacteria; order Xanthomonadales; family Marinicellaceae; genus NORP309. Next base: position 6,608 of record CAZLZZ010000147.1, read on the forward strand.
TAGCCAAAACTTATTGGTAAAACTGGCAAACCACAACATCCCTTTGGTGATAAGCGACCAATCTTTTATGCCAATATCCTGTCTTACACCAATTTCTGCCCACCACCAAAGCAGTTTGATAACATCTTTGCAAGCATCTTGTGGCAACACCCTCAATAACCAACTGTGGAAAAAAATTGTTAGTCGAAAATTAAAACATCAAGTAGCCGTACTTAAACTAAAAGACAAAGATAGCCAAAAAATTTCAGCATTAATTGCCAGAATAACATCAGGCGACAGACACAACATAGAAGCCCAAGCAGCCAAAATCTATTGGAGACAAATTCTTGGAGATAGGTTTAGACGCAAACGTTTTGGCAAAACACCCAACGACCTACTCAACTATGGTTATATTATTTTGCGTTCTGCTCTTGCCAGACATGTCGTGGCTGCTGGGCTACACCCTTCCTTGGGCATTCATCACCGACACCAAAGAAACAGTTTTTGTCTAGTAGATGATTTAATAGAACCCTATCGAACAATAACCGATTTAACCGTATTGCATTGTATAGAAAGCAATAAAACAGAATTAAACAAGGAAACCAAAAGCATACTGGTTCAACAGTTGCAACAACCAATAAGGCACAAAACCAAATGGATAAGCATAGAAAATAGCATGAAAAAAACTGCACAATCCTTGGCAATAAGTTACAGAGAAAAAAAGGACAAATTACAACTGCCAAAACCCAATTATAAAAAAATGAAATTTAATTTAAAACAATGAAACAATCAGGATACAGGCTTATGTGGATGATAGTCATGTTTGATTTACCAACAATCACAAAAAAAGACCGCCAAAAGGCCAACCAGTTTAGAAATTTTTTATTAGACAATGGCTTTGAAATGACACAACTTTCTATCTATTTAAAATTTGTTGGCGTTCGGGAAAAAGCCAATAGAATGGTAAAAAAAATAAAAGTCAACACGCCACCAGGAAAGGTTTCTGTGTTATTTTTCACAGACAAACAATTCTCACAAATCATCAATATACACAACAATAAAATTGAACAATTGACCGAAGAAATTGAACAATTGATGCTGTTTTAGTGGGAAAAATGCATAAAAAAGACCAAACTCAACCATCAAAAAAGGCGATATTTGTTTGTATATCAACAACATACCGCCTGGTATTTTACTTCAAAAGAACCTATTTTAAAACCGCAACCCAATTGTGTTACTTGCCATTTACGTTTCCATTTTACTTCAAAAGA
>CAZLZZ010000148.1:0-7856 GCA_964564165.1 uncultured Alcanivoracaceae bacterium
AATTGTTCCCACGTTTACATGGGGTTTGTTGCGTTCAAATTTTTCTTTAGACATTGCCTTATACTCCACTTATGTTCTAATTTTGATTTTAAGCACTCGCTAAAAACCACTGTTTCATTAATAATTGCTTGAGATTCTAACCATTTTAAAACTGGTGCCCATAACTGGAATCGAACCTGTGACCTCTTCCCTACCAAGAAAGTGCTCTACCGACTGAGCTATATGGGCCAATAACAGCTTGGAGCGGGTGAAGGGAATCGAACCCTCGTAGTCAGTTTGGAAAACTGAAGTTCTACCATTAAACTACACCCGCACAAATACTAATTAAGCATTCAAAGGACAAAGACACACTTACTTCTTTATCCAAAAAAAATGGTGGAGGGAGGAGGATTCGAACCTCCGAAGTCAGAGACAGCAGATTTACAGTCTGCCCCCGTTGGCCGCTTGGGTATCCCTCCAGCTCAAACAAAGCAAGGCATTTTCTAAGAAACGTTATGCCTTGTCAACCAATAACTGGCTTTTTACTGTATAATTTATTAAAAATAAATTATTTCTGCAAATTTCCAATAGCCCAGCTTTGATAATCTAATTATTCAGTAAAAAACAGAACAAAATACATCACTCAATCTGACCTAATACAAAAGCACCTATAAGTATCAAATATCAGATATTTATTGGACATCTGACAAAGGTTGCCAATATTGATTCTTGCAGGCGGCGTATTCTACCCGCTTTTTATCGTAAAGGAAATCACAATATTCATAAATGCGTGCAAATTTTGCAGAAATATTCACAACTCTAGCTATACTTGAATCTGTTTGATCTGAAAGATAGGTTAATAATTCATTTTTCTCCTTCTTCTGCAACTTATTCCAATTATAAAACAACACTTCCGCTAAACTCTCAACAACTTTTCTCTCATGTTTTCCATATTTTACCGCTGCTTTAAGTTGTTCGCCATCAAAAGGCTGATCAACCATAGCAAGCTGACCCTTTCCTGAAAAATAATAAGGCCAGGTCGGTCTAATTTTTGTTAGTAAGTTGTACATGCCTATAAGTTCTGAAATGTTTTTACTGGAAAGCTCCTGATAGCCCACCAATCCTGAACGCAAGTACAACTCTGTCTCAGCAGGATTATGTAAAATTACTTTCTGCAACCACGAATCACCAGAGGAAGGAACTTGACTCAATAGAAGACCCTCATTCCTGGAGTCAGAAAAATAATTTTGATTAAACAGAGCCTTATTGTTTTCAAATCGAATGGCTGATGAAAAAATTGAAGCGTACAAATATAAACAAAACATGCCAGCAAGAACAACCGCCATAGAAATTATTTTTTTCTGCGTAGCCACCTTATCTTGTCAACATTCGGTTTATCAAATCAAGCCCTTCTTTTATCGCCGCTTGAATTAGTATGATAGCCATAATGCCCATAATAATTGCCTTCGTATTTATAATAACGGCCGTACTTGGCTTTATTTGTTTTCAATCGGTTCAAAGTAACACCTATCAACTTTGCAGAAACCCTAGTCAACCTTGAAACAGCACTTTCAACCAATTGAGAAGGCGTAGACTCATGCTTGATGACAAATAACACGCCATCTACTTTTTGTGACAACACCAAAGCATCGCTTACCGCCATAACCGGAGCACAATCGATAATGACGAATTTGTATTTTTCTTTGAGTTTAGCCATCAACAAATCGAACTTATCCGAAGATAACAATTCTAGTGGATTGGGAGGAATCGCTCCCGACGACAAAATATGCAACTTCTTTGACCTTGCATCTAAAGTAATACTTTCTGCAAAATCAGACTCACCTATAATCAGAGAGGTCAAACCTTTTTGATTTTTCCTTCCCATATTCTTTTTAACCATCGGCCTTCTTAAATCTGCCTCAACCAAAATTGTATCGCCCAAATGCGACAATGAATGAGCCAGATTCATGGCAATGGTAGTCTTGCCCTCACTTGGCACAGTAGAAGTAACAAGAATCGACTTATGGTCATTGTCCGGCATTGACAACAAGACACCCGTCCTCAGGGTTCTAATTGACTCCGCAAAAGCCGATTTTGGCAATTCAACAAACTGCAAAGCAGGGGAAAGCTCATCACCCACGTCGATAACATTAGGCAACATGCCAATAACAGGAACACCAAGCCTCTTCTCAACGTCATCACTGGACTTAAAGGTATTGTCAAAATGTTCAATCAAAAATGCCAGACCCAAACCCACCAACAAACCCAAGAACAAGCCAACAACTAACATGATTTTCTTATTAGGCTTATAGGGACTAGAAGGAACCACAGCTTTATTTAACACTCTGGCATTAATGGTCTGAACCGAAGCCGTCTTGACAGCATCAGTTTCCTTTGATTGCTTTAAAAAAGCTTCATAAATTTGTTTGTTGTATTCAAAGTCACGCTTCAATGCATCGTATTCAAATGCCAATTCATTGTTATCAGAAATCTCTACTTTAATAGAGCTTACACCTTGTTGTTCATGAGAAATTTCTTGAGCAATGGCTTCGTAATCGGCCATGATTAAGTCAGCAGTGGTCTGTAATATTGAAAAATATTCTTTTTGAGCCAGCCTTCTGGCCTCCATAGCCCGCTTCATTTTAGGATGCTTGGGACCGTACACCAGCCCTAGTTTTGACACAGTGGCTTGAACAATGGCAAATTTATTCTTTTGATTGATCACTTCAGATTTTTCCAATAACGCAGGAATTCTAGCCAATTTACCAGGTTGATCAGACACACTTTTGATGCGCCTATAGACCGACTCCAAGTTCAACTTGCCGCGCTTTAAGTCAGTTATTCGTGCGTTTAATTGACCCAACTCTTGCACAGCTAACTCATCACCACCTTCTGGCAGAAATATCTTATGCTTTCTTTGGAAGTTTTTTAAATTAATCTCAGATTGGACAACTTTCTTATCCAACTCAGGAAGTTGTTTAGAAATACTCTCACCAGTTCTTTGCTTGGCATTGATTCCAGACTCTATGACCTCTTCTATGTAAGAATCCGCCAGTGCGTTAGCCTTTAAAGTTGCCAAATAAGGATCGAAATCATCAAAAGATATGTGAAACACCCCACTGCCTTTTGCTTGAGAAACACTCATGGTATTTCGTACATTTGCCAATGCCATAGAAAAAAGCTGAGCTTTGCTTCTATCTAATAAATTATCAGGGCTTTTTCCTGGCAATAGTTTTTCATACCACTTTAGCTCAATTTTTTTGGGGATAAACTTATCTACACCTATTCTTTCAACTACCCGCTTAGCTACAGGGATAGATTTTAATAAATGAATTTGGTTGGGGTAAAATTCCCAGTTCATTCCCATGTTTCCGTACACCTGCTCCAAAGAAACCATGCGACTTGGTCTTTCGATCATCAAACTAGAAGACGCCTGATAAACTGGCCTGACTTTAATTGCCAAGTACACCGACAACAATGCAGCCAAAACCACCATTGACAAAATAATCATCCAATGTTTTTTAACTAAATCGAAAAAGTCTTTTAAATCAAAAACTTTTTGATTGCTTTGTAAATTATTTAAATTCTCTGACATGATATTATTTTGAACTATTAGTGAACTATTAGTGAACTATTAGAAATAAAAAAAAACTAAAAAAATTAAAAGAAACTTTCTTTAATGAGCAAAACATCACCTGATGATATTTTTTGATCCATCGAAACCTTTATTTCTCCCAGATTCTTTTCTGATGCTTTAGTGAGGTATATTTTTTTTTTGCTGGCTCTTTCTGTCAAACCACCTGCCAAAGCAATCGCTTTTCTAACATTCATGTCGACCTCATAAAGGTACGAGCCTGGAGAGTTTACCTCTCCCTGAATGAAAAAAGGCTTGTATTGTTTGATTCTCACCGTAACCTGAGGGTCAACAAAATAACCATCTTTAAGCTTGGCTATGACTTCCTTTTTAACATCATCTAAAGACCTGCCTGTTACCCCGATTCTTCCTACAAAAGGATACTCAATAAACCCCGTTGCATCAACCGTTAAATCCAAGTTCAATTCTGGCTCACCAAACACCTCAAGATGCAATACATCTCCTGAGCTTATATTGTAAGCATTGGCACTCACTGCAAAAAGAACAGCAAATAATAAAAACACAAAATAATTTTTCATGGGAAAACTTATCTAGAAAATTCTAAAGAAAGAAGAAAAGAGTTGTCATCGTAAGAGAAGTCGCCCAAAGTAGAGTCGCGGTTAACATGCTTATAACCCAAACCAGACATCAGCCAGTCTCTAAACTGATACTTTGCAGACAACCCATAATAGCTAACATCATCATCACGAAGGCTCCCCCTGTAATCTTCTCGCGACAGACCAACATTTGCGGTAGTACTTAATCTGTCTTTCCAAAAATGGGTCCAACCCACATCCGCAGAATTTCTAACCACATAGGAGCCATTGCCATTGGTTTCATCGGTTTCTCTGGACAAGGTTAAATCAAAGATAGAGTAACTTCTTGGACTCCATGTAGCCCCGACTTCAAGTGCCAAACCATTGAAATCATCGTGTTGCGGCTGATCGAAATCTTTGATTAAATACCCAACCAACGCTCTAGCGCTAGTCTTTCCTGTTGCTTTCCACTCTGCTCCAAGCATTAGCCTTGTTTCTGCATTGTCCAATGTTGCCGTATCATAATCTATTTTTGTGCGCTTAAACTGTACAAGAAAATTTGTTTTGGGGGAAATTGTATGAGAGTAAGTTGCCCCAAAATAATGCGTTTCTCTATCCCTGGTTGAAGTGAACTGCCGATTGTTGTCGTATTGGCGATCTATGGTTCCCACCTCTAGATCAATCGCTCCTTTAGCACCAATGCCGCCATAACGCCACTTTGCACCAAGACCAAATGAATTCCATTCATCAGGGTCAAGACCCAAATTCACCAAGTCCCCTTGGCGATTTGCTGTACCAATTCTATCTGACCCATCAAAATATTCTACAGAAACCCCAACTCTTGAGCGGCTTGAAGCATTGTAACCCAGTGACGTCAATACATGGTGCATTTCAAAATCAAACTCAGATGCCCCATTAAAAGAGGTTCTATTATAATCATATTGCGCCAAAAAATCGGTCTTATCACCCTCAGCTTCTAGTCTAATGCCTGGAGAAAACACAATGAGGTTGGCACTCAACTCATTTTGTTCATCGCTTGTAAAAAAAACATTATCGTCGAAACCAAAACTCAAACCAACTGTTGGAAACAAGGTGGCACTACCAACTTGAATCCCACCTTGCTGTGCTTGCACACTGCCCACTAACAGTATTAACAACAAATACTTTACTAATTTATTCATAAATATAATTCCAAACCCCATTCGGTGCTTATTTTCTCACAAATCCAGCAAAATTAAAAACTACACTGAATTATTAAATACAATTTATTAGATTATTGCACTTATATTGCAACAATACCTCATTTATTAACATCTGACATCATGATTCTGCCATAAATCACGGAAATTGCTACAATTATTGTCACAACATTTGCAGGAATACGTGCATTAAAGTCCATATTTCCATGCAACAACATATAAATCATGCATGAAATCACCCCAATTCCCAATATTTTATAGAACGAGCTATTGGTTTTAAAAATAAATATTAATATTCGGTATAAAAACAACAACAACATGGCCAACAACACAACACTTAAAACACCATACTCAATAGCAAACTCTATATAGTCATTGTGCGCATGATCAAAAAAGGCGGTTTGTTCTATCATTCTGTGATTAACAAAGAACACTTGATACGCTCCTGGCCCAACTCCTGAAAACCAATATTTATGGATGTTATCGAATGCTTGTGTCACTGCCAATATTCGACCCTCCGCCGAACTAAGAACTTGCTCCATTCCTTGATCTGAGCGTTGACCCAATATTTCCATCAAATAATTAACATCATCAGCGACAATAATTAACAATACAATCACCAAGGCAAATGCGGTCAATATTGCCTTATAATTTATTGACTTTATTCGCTTACTAAAAAACAAAAAGCCATAAAAAAACAACATTGCCAGAAGAAACGAAGCCAATCCAGCACGAGAATGTGTCGCCCATATTCCTGTTACAATTAAAAACAATCCAAAATCCAACAGCCTTATTGGTTGACTGACATATCTTACGGTGCGAATTTTCCAGTCTAAATGAGGTGATTTTTGCAGCTTTCTTGAAATCATTAAACGCAAAGACAATGCCAAAATAAAGCACAGTGATAAAAACGCCACCAAATGATTTTTATTGATGAAAGTTCCTGATGCATTTTTAACAGAAACAGAAACCACCTGGACCAATGTCCCTGTCTGCCCAATAGAAACCAAATACATGCCGTATATCGCCTGAAACAAGCCCAAAATCAAAAAAAGAAACAATACCAGCTTTATGCGCTTACGGCTATTGATTAAAATAACACCCAAAACAAACAAAACAAAATAATAAATACTCAACATTAAAGTTTTAAATGTCGCATAGACATCTAGAGTTAAATATCCATAGCTTGCTCCAATATCAGCATAAGCCTGCGCGACAGTGGGGCTCAATAGACCAATAACCGACAGCGGCAAAGGCAGCAAATAAAGAGCATTAACCAACAACCAAACTCCAATCAGCATTAACTCCGTCTTCATTTTTTTAAGACGATGCCAACTGATGCACTCGGAAGAGAATAACGAACAAGCGACCATTAGCACCAATAAACTTGAAGCTATCATCGCCTCAAAAGACCAAGCCCATGCTCGATTAGAACCCAAAGGAAAAGGGTTAATCAATATCAAGGCGCAAAATACTGTAAAGAAAAACTTTTGTCTTTTATTGCTTGTTTTTTCTCGACGCTGACTACTATTCATGACTGATTATCTTGACTGGTATCTGGCTCAACATTCTGAACTGCCTGAATTGCCCACATTTTTCTCATGAAAAAATAGTAGACCAAAGCAATCAATACAAAACAGTAAAACTGAATATATTCAGGCACTGCAAGTACCGAAAACATTATTCCTAAAACAATGAAAGCCAATTGAGCGTTGATCATTGCAAACAAAGCCTTGGACTGTGAAAACCCATAAGCCAAAAACAAATGATGCAAATGGGACTTATCTGGCTTGAAAGGCGAATCACCATTCAGAATCCTTTTTAACATAACAAAAATAGTATCGTAAACCGGTAAAGCCACAAGATACAAGGCAGTAATCGGCTTCATGATGGCACTGTTGCCTTGGCTAAAATACACAAGCAACCAAGCCAATATAAAACCCAGAAGCAAGCTACCACTGTCACCCAAAAACACTTTGTATGCACGGGACTTATTGAAGGCAACAAAAACAATAACACTAGCAACCAGCAAAAACAACCACAAGCTCATGCTCGCATCCAATGACAACAAGCCCATCGCCAAGACAGGGAAAACAAAAGTCATCGCTGCCAATCCATCTATTCCATCCGCCATATTTAAAGCATTAATCACCCCAACCACTCCAAAAACAGTAATAGGAATAGCCATAAAACCCAATTGCAAATCCCAAGATGGCGACAAAAGAAACCCAAAAGAACTCAACTGAACTGTTGAAAAGTAGACAACAACAAGGCTAGCAATGATCTGAACTATGAACCTCCAAAAAGCAGATAGTTGGAACACATCATCCATTAAGCCCACAACAACCACGAATCCCGAAGACATCATTAAATAAAAGGTAAACTTGTTGACACTATCTGCCATCAACAAAAGGACCACCGCCATCACAAAAAGCACCAATCCTCCAATAACAGGAACCTCTGATGTGTGGATTTTCCTTGAAACTTTGATTGAACCTTTGCTTGAAC
>CAZLZZ010000149.1:0-7766 GCA_964564165.1 uncultured Alcanivoracaceae bacterium
AAGTAAAAATTATATCTTAACAAGGGTTACTTCCAACCGGTCAAGTTAGTTGTCGTCTAATAAAGGCGCTATGTTGCAATATACAAGACTATTATTTTATAAACTAGCGGGCGTTTACTTGTATTTAATGAAGATCAATTGTGCGTACTTTAGGGCTGCTAAACAGCCAGGAATAGTGGGTAATATGGTCGTAAGTAAAAATACAAAACCCACACTAAAACCCTGTCAAGCTTATTTTGATATAAATCAATTTCATTTAAATTCTTAGATTACCCTAAAATGTAAAGCGGATACCGCATTTCTATATCGGGATTTGAGCATAAATTAACTAAATTTTAATTTTTCTTAATAAATAACTTTAATAAAACGATAGTTTTTTGTAAGATTAATAAACTTGTAAATTAAAATGGGAAAATAATAAATAGTAATAAATTTGGGATTTTAACAGTTGTTTTTATGATGATTGTAACTACTTGTGTAAATGCAACTGATGCCGATGGTACAAGTACATTAAGAACGCCATCTGCTAACCCTGCATTGGTTCCTACGGGCGGTAATAATATAGGAACATTTTTCGCATCTGATAATGGTGGCGGTCCAGGTGGTGGGATTTATTTCGAGATTGAAAATGTTAGCGCAAATCAAGTAACTATTAATAGTTGGGATATTAATACAGATAATGCTACCATAGTTAATGTTTGGACTCGTTCCGGTACATATTCTGGGTTTGAACAAGCCAGTTCTGGCTGGACTTTGTTGGGTACTGATGCCGCAGTAGTTGCTCAAGGGACTGATCTAGCAACACCAGTTGTTGTAGGTGGATTAACCATTAATCCAGGTGAAGTTGTCGGAATTGCCATGGAAGGTGATGGACCCTGGAATTATACAAATGGTACTGGAGCCAATGAAGTGCACAATAATGGAACTTTAGAATTGCGTTTAGGCAGTGCTAATAACTTAGCCTTTGCTGCAGGGTTATTTACACCAAGAGTATGGAATGGAGTGGTTTATTATAGTGTGATAAATGCAGCTCCTCCTACGCCAGTTCCTAGTTTAAACGCTTGGGGATTGATGTTGTTAGTAATGTTTTTTTTGGTAGTAGGTGCACGTTATAAGTTTGTAAAATAAACGATAATTTTTTAATAATGTTAAAGGCTTGAGTTGATTCAAGCCTTTTTTGTTATCATGTAATATGATGAATACTATCAAACTTAGATGTTCTCATTACCTTTATTAGCATATATTTTTTCTAATTTTTTGTTGATTTCAATACTCTTTCTCGGAAATCAATTATTTCAGAAAGCCTTATATTTAGTTGTAATTCGTATTTTGGAAGCCGGTGTTGATATTGCAAAGAAAGGCCATCTCGGTGTGCAGTTTTCGGTCGAATTGGGCGAGCCGTAAATCCACCTCCACAATTTGGGCAAACATTGTCCACACAATCTCTACAAAAAGTACATTCGTAAGTGCAAATGCAAGCATCTGTCGCATCGGGCAATAAATCTTTGTCGCAATATTCGCAGTTGGGGCGTATTTCTAACATATGAACTGACTATCAAGTAAAATATAAGTATAATTATCCACAACAAATTAAACAAGCTAAAACACCGTCAATATTATGAAAAAAATTACTATTCTAGGTGCTGGATTTGCAGCATTAACCGCCGTCAAAAAAATTCGACAACTAGATCAAAATTGCGATATTACTTTGATCTCTGTTAAAGATGAATTTATGTATGCGCCAAGTTTGATTTGGATTCCATCAGGAAGAAGAAAAGCTTCTGACTTGATTGTGCCATTAAAAAACTTTATGAAAAAATACCGGGTCAATTTTCATGCGGGGTATGTAACTGGTTTAAAACAACAAGGAAGAGTTGTATGTACAACTCTAGGTGACGTGGGTACAGAGGTTGAAAATAATGGATTGATAATTGCTACGGGTGGTCGGTTTATAAAAAAATTGCCCGGCATCGAACATTCGATTACCCCATGTGAAGGCATACCAGCTGCCGAGAAAATTCGCGATGAAATCAAAGCCATGGAATCTGGAACCATCGCCATAGGTTTCGCTTCAAACCCCAAAGAAAAATCAGCCATGCGTGGTGGGCCGATGTTTGAATTTTTATTTGGTATTGATCAACAATTACGCGCTGAGAAACGCCGCGATAAATTCAAATTGGTATTCTTTTGCCCTGCACCCAAACCAGGGATACGCATGGGTGAAAAAGCAGTTAAAGGGATTTTATCAAGAATGAAAAAACTGGGCATAGAAACTCACTTGGGTCATAAAATGAAAGGCTTTGAAGTCAATAAAGTCAAAACCGAAGGCGGAGAGTTTGAAGCCGATTTAATTTTATTTATGCCAGGTATGACAGGCAACAAATGGTTCAAGACATCTGACCTACCTTTATCAGAAGGCGGCCTGTTAAAAGCCAATAAACATTGTCAGGTTGATGATATGCCCAATGTATATGTAGCTGGTGACTCAGGCAGTTTCCCAGGACCTGGATGGATGCCCAAGCAAGCCCACATGGCCGACCTGCAAGCAGCAGCGGCTGCTGAAAATTTAATCGCCGAGTTAACTGGTCAAGCCATCACCCAAACCTTCAAACCAGAATTGATGTGTATAGTTGACAGCAATAACAAAGGCGTATTTACCCTAAGAACCGAAAGCCGTCAATTTGTATTGCCGCCCATGCGGATGTTTCACTGGGCTAAAGTATTTTTTGAATGGTGGTATTTGCGGGGGCTTCGTTAAGGTTTTTGTAATGCGGAGTTGCAGATAAATTCGCAGAGGGAAAAGTTAGGGGTGAAAAAATCATACTGAATTTTTCTTATCTTATTTGTTCTGATAGCCACTGTAAGGCATCATCAGTACCCAGCCACAAATAACCATTTGTTTCAACATAAATGATGGCTTCTTCGTCACTGCCAATACTAAAATAATCGAGCATATCATCAGGCAAATCTTTTTTTCCAAATAAATAATCAAGAACATATTGGTTGCTTTCGATGGCATTAGTGGCTGCCTGTTTAGCCTGTTTAGAATCGCTGTTTTGGATGAATTGATAAAGTGCCAAGTTGTATAGCCAGTTAGCAGTTATGTCCCCTTGATAGGTTTTTTTGTGTTTTCTCAATGCAGTAAAATCTCTGGTTTCGATTAGAAGAGTCAATAATAGATTGCGGATTCCTTGATTGTCATTGGGATTCAGGGTTAACATTTCTTGATAGCACTTAATAGCCTCGTCTTTTTTCCCAAGGGCGTTTAAACATTCGGCAATACCAGCTTTAGCGCGCATATAGGGTCTGGTTTCATGGAACCCCCAAAAACTGCCCTTTAGCTCGTTGTACTGGCTTTCTCCTATAGATATTTTCCCTGCTTTTAAGCCTTTCTCAAAATAGTCCATTGCAGTTTCATAATCACTAGAAATATTTCCAAGAAAATTATAAGCATCTGCATTGTTTGGGTCTAATTTTATCGCCTTGGCAACAAGTTTTCTGGCTGGTATCACAGATTGTTCTTCGTAAGCTTGGTAGACTAAATCCTGAGATTTAATTATATTTTCTATAGGTGTTGTTTTCATGTTTAACTCAAAAGTTTTTTAATAATATCCGCATTAATCACTGTTTGTTTAGAAGTTTCTAATCGATGTGCTCTTACAATCGTCTTTAGGCCTTTTAAAGCATCTTCAAAGTCATCATTGATGACCAAATAGTCGGCTTCGTGATAGTGTGATATCTCGTTCATGGACTTTTTCATGCGGGCATCGATGACTTCTGCAGAGTCTTGACCGCGGGTTTCTAAACGTTCACGAAGTGCATCAATACTCGGCGGTAGGATGAAAATGCTGATGGCATCGGAGCGGCGTTTTTTAATAAGTTGTGAGCCCTGCCAGTCAATTTCAAGCACTACGTCATGTCCTTCGTGTAGCATCTTATCCACGGATTCTTGGCTGGTTCCATACTGGTTGCCAAAAACTTCTGCATATTCGAGGAAGTCGCCAGCTGTAATTTTTTGTTTAAATTTGTCTTCTTCAATAAAATGGTAGTGGTAGCCGTCTATTTCGCGCGGGCGAATAGGGCGAGTGGTGGATGATATGGATAATTTCAAGTGATTGGTGTCGCGCACAAGTGCATTAACCAGGCTGGTTTTGCCAGTACCGGATGGGGCTGATACAATAAATAATGTTCCAATCAACTTGCCTTGCATAAGCGTTACTCTATGTTTTGTATTTGTTCGCGCATCTGTTCTATGGCTACTTTTAAGTCGATGCTAGATTGCGAGGTCAGTATGGTAGCAGATTTTGAGCCGATGGTGTTAGCCTCGCGGTGCAATTCTTGTATCAAAAAGTCCAATCGACGTCCCACTGGTTCATCCAAGTCAATGACTCTTTGAATTTCTGTTATATGCGTGTTGAGCCGGTCTGTTTCTTCAATAATATCGGCTTTTTGTAATTGCATAGCTAACTCTTGTTCAAATCGCTCTTCGTTGTGATCGATGTCAATTTCTGCCAGCTTTGCCAGCAATCTTTCTTTTAAGCTTTTTTGAATCTCTGGTATGTACTGTTCTACTGTGGTCTTTATGTTGATAATTGTTGCTAGTTTTTCCAACAATACTGCTTTTAATGATTCGCCTTCTCGAATACGGGCTTTGAGTAGTTTTTGTACCACTTGTTTGATTAAATTTAATGTGGTTTGTTCAAGTTCGCTAGTATCTTTGGGTGTTTGAATGACCAGTTCTGGCCATCTTAGTATGTCCATGGTGTTCAATTCAGTGCTGACGTTGGCGATTTTTTTATTTATTTCATCGTTACAGTGTAGCAATTGTTGGAGCATAGGAAGGTTAATACTCAAATCATTGATATCGGCATCCGGGTTGGGATAATATTTGATATAAACTTCTATTTTTCCACGGTTGATGTATTGATTAAGTAGTTTGCGGATGTCGCCTTCAGATTTGCGTAAAAAATCAGGTTGTCTAATGGTGATGTCTGAAAACCGTTGATTAACCGAGCGCATCTCGCAAGTGAATCTTCCAAATGGGGTTTGTACATCGCCATTGGCGAAAGCGGTCATCGATTTAAGCATTGTTTTGGTGTCATCCGATTAAAGTGACGTGCATTATACAAAAAACCCATGCAAAGGTACATGGGTTTTTTATAGTGTCTAAAAGATATTATGGATTATTTTATATATTCTTCTAGTTCAGAGCTGCCGCCAATTAGTTTGCCATCTATAAATATCTTAGGAACGCCTGCGTCACCAGTTAAAGCGCGGGTAGTGATGTGAGTAGCATCTTTGCCTATAATGATTTCTTCGTATTTCATGCCCTTTTCATCCAACAATTCTTTGGCCTTTTTGCAGAAAGGGCAGGTTGTTTTGCTAAGGATTACAATGGATTCAGTTGCTTTGGCATCGGCATTGAGGTGTTTTAACATAGTGTCTGCATCAGAAACGCCGAATGGGTCGCCAGGAGTTTCTTCTTCAATAAACATTTTCTCAATCACACCGTTTTTCACCAGCATGGAATAACGCCAAGATCTTTTGCCAAAACCAATAGCACTTTTGTCCACCAACATGCCCATGCCCTCTGTAAAAGAACCTGTACCATCAGGTAACATTTTAACGTTTTCTATTTTTAAATCTTCTGCCCATGCGTTCATGACAAAGGTGTCATTGACACTGATGCAATAAATCTCATCCACGCCATTGGCTTTTAAAGCTGGAGCCAATTGGTCATAACGAGGTAGGTGAGACGATGAGCATGTAGGGGTAAATGCGCCAGGCAGTGAAAATACCACCACGGTTTTGTTGGCGAACAATTTATCGGTACTCCATTTGGTCCATTGGAAATTATGGCGTACTGGAAAGTCTACTTGTGGGACATTTTGTCCTGTTCTATCTTGCATGGCTTTTCTCTTTTAAATTAAATTAGGGGTATTATCTATTAATAAAGTAGATTTGTAAATTTGATTGTTTAGAATGGAATGATACAAAAAATAGAACGATAAAAATATTTTGTTTATTAAAATAGATTGAGGTATATGCATATACCTCGATTATATAACCTGGTTTTTGCCAGTATTTTTGGCTTGATACAGTGATTTGTCAGCAGCATCTATCCAGTCTCTAAGTGTATGATTTTTGTGGTCAATTTCGGAAATGCCAATACTTACAGTGCAATTTAGGTTGGTTGCAGTATCAATTTCAAGGTTTCTCACTTGATTACAAATGTTGTTGGCTATGGTTTTGGCGTATGATCGTGAGATTGGTAGGGCTATGGCAAATTCATCTCCGCCAAACCTCCCAGCTATAGCAGAATCAGGAACTTCTTTCTTAATGATATTTGTAATGGCAAGGAGTACATCATCTCCGATTGAGTGCCCGTGTTGGTCATTGATTTTTTTAAAGTAATCAATATCAATAAACACCATTGATGCTGGGATTTGAGATTGCTTGCATTGTTCCATTAATGACTGCACCTTTTCCTGCCAATGCCTGCGGTTGAGAAGTGAAGTCAAAGAGTCTTGTTGACTTAATTTGCTAAATTTAACGTTTTGAAACTGGACTCTACGGACCAGTTGATAACTGCCTATGCTGACAAAAATCGTGTGAATGATAAGAATGGGTAAACAGGCCAATATGACAGGCATGCTGGTATTTGGTTGAAAGGTAAAGCCTGTAAACAATGAAAATAAGAAGGTCCCAAAAATGACAAATGGTAGAGAGTATAACCAAAGATTTTTAATGCCGCTGGCTAATTTGTCTGCCAAAGTGATAGAAGGCAGCAATATAGAGGGCAGGAGATTAAAGTGCAACAATGGAGCCCAACTTCCAGCAATGAATGAATCAAATATCAAATTATTTCGTTCTGCGGTATAAGGCTGTTTGCTTTTTTTTGCGATAACAAAAGCAAGATGTGGCCATATGTAACAGACAAATAACCACCAAGCCCAAGAGTAAAATGTTGCATTTAACTCATTTAAGACAACAGCTATAGGTATTCCACCTAGTGCCATGCCTATGATGCGAAATCGATAAATACGGTGTGGCATTAGATTGGGGTGGCTGAGTTTATTTGGTAGCTTAGGTGTTTCGATTAATTTGGCCTATATTGAGTTCGTTTTTTCTTGTTTATATATGTACAACATATTCGTTCAATTTGAAACTTACAGGCTGTAAATAAGTTGTAAAACTACTAAAACATAGGTTTTTTGTTATGTAGCATTAGCTATTGGTTAAAAGTTGACAGCTTTTTACAGTTTAGTAAGTTTATTAATCATTGGTAGCTGCAAAATTTTAGGGATTATATTTGTTTATTCAGTTAAAATGCTTTTTTTTAAAAATATAAATACTATGCAAAGACCAAGCTTAAGAGAAAACAACCAGTTGCGAGACATAAAGATAACCAGAAACTTTACCATACATGCAGAGGGCTCTGTTTTAATAGAATGTGGCAATACCAAGGTGTTGTGTAACGCATCGGTTGAAGAGCGTGTACCAGCATGGTTACGAGGCAAAGGCAAGGGTTGGGTGACAGCAGAATATGGCATGTTGCCGCGCTCGACCAATTCGCGAATGCGCCGCGAGGCAAGTAGTGGAAAACAAGGCGGTCGAACCTTGGAAATTCAACGACTAATTGCCCGTTCCTTGCGTGCAGTGGTTGATTTAAAGGCGTTGGGCGAAAGAATTATCACTGTTGATTGTGACGTGATTCAAGCCGATGGCGGCACCAGAACCGCTGCAATTACGGGTGCTTATGTGGC
>CAZLZZ010000150.1:0-7725 GCA_964564165.1 uncultured Alcanivoracaceae bacterium
TCAACGAGAATCAGGTGAAAAGATGTCCAAATTCAGCTTTTTCGCAGTAGGTTTTCTGTTCTCGGACAAGCTCCTAGAGCCCACCTTAGGTATTGTTAAAGTTTATAGGGGTATTATTATGCTGGCTGAATATTTTCCAGTACTAATGTTTATGGGTGTAGCCGTTGGCTTGGGCCTACTTTTATTGTCAGTGGGTTTTATTCTAGGCCCGAGAAATCCAAACGATGAAAAAGAATCAGCATACGAATGTGGATTTGAAGCCTTTGATGATGGCCACATGAAATTTGATGTGCGCTTTTATTTGGTGGCTATTTTGTTCATTATCTTTGACTTAGAAATTGCATTTTTGTTTCCATGGGCAATAATCTTGAGTGACTTAGGTGGATATGGCTTGGTTACTATGTTTTTCTTTTTGTTTATTTTAGTTATCGGTTTTATTTATGAATGGAAAAAAGGAGCATTAGATTGGGAATAATTAACAACCAAGATCAGATAAACAATTCAACAGACTTCTCAAGTTTAGAGACTGGCATTGTTGATGGCATAACACACCCTTATGTTAATCAAGGTTTTGATAACAAGGGATTTTTTACGGCCAGATTGGATGATGTGGTTGGCTGGGCTCGTACTGGTTCAATGTGGCCAATGACTTTTGGTTTGGCTTGTTGTGCAGTAGAAATGATGCAAGCAGGTGGAGCTAGGTATGACTTGGATAGGTTTGGTATTCTCTTTAGACCGTCACCGCGTCAGTCAGATGTGATGATTGTAGCAGGTACTTTGGTGAATAAAATGGCACCAGCATTGCGCAAAGTTTATGATCAAATGGCCGATCCAAAGTATGTGGTTTCCATGGGTTCATGTGCAAACGGTGGTGGTTATTACCACTATTCGTATGCCGTAGTTCGCGGTTGTGATCGCGTGGTACCTGTTGATGTTTATGTGCCGGGTTGCCCGCCAACTGCTGAGGCGTTAATTTATGGTCTTTTACAGTTACAAAAGAAAATTAAAAGAACCAATACAATAGCTAGATAACTTATGAATGATAAATCATGAAAAACAATAAAGTAAGTTTGGAAAAAAAGCTGAAATCACAGTTGGGCGATTTGGTAAGCAATATTGTATGCCAACATGGAGAAATCACTGCTGAGATTGCTCCGGAAAACTGGCAACAAGTTTGTCAGCAACTGCGAGATGACGCACAATTTTCTTTTGAGCAATTAATTGATTTATGCGGTATTGATTATTTAACCTTTGGCGAAGCCGAATGGGATACTGATGGTGTTTCAAGCACAGGTTTTAGCCGTGGTATTAGCAGTAAAGGCCCTGGAAGATTTTCATGGGAAGAACGCGAAACAGAATTAATGGACAGACGATTTGCGGTGGTGGTGCATTTGTTATCGATTAAGCACAATATGCGCATTCGCTTAAAATGTTTTGCACCAGATACTGGAGTATTGGCTGTGCCTTCATTGATTAAAATCTGGTCAGTAGCCGATTGGTTTGAACGCGAAGCTTTTGATTTGTTCGGTATTATCTTTGTTGGTCATCCAGATTTGCGCAGAATTTTAACCGATTATGGATTTATTGGTCACCCATTTAGAAAAGATTTTCCTTTAATCGGCAATGTTGAAGTTAGATACGATGAAGAAAAGGGCCGCGTAGTCTATGAACCTGTTTCAATCGAGCCGCGTGTGACCATTCCTAAAACCATTCGAAAAGATGCCCGTTATGCAGAAAATCAAGAACAATTAGAGGATGATAGTTAATGTCTGAAATTAAGAATTATACGATTAACTTCGGCCCTCAACATCCCGCTGCTCATGGTGTGTTGCGTTTGATACTAGAAATGGATGGCGAAGTAGTCGTTCATGCTGATCCACATGTGGGATTGTTGCATCGCGGTACTGAAAAATTGGCTGAAAGTAAGCCGTTTAACCACAGTATTGGTTATATGGATAGGCTAGATTATGTTTCCATGATGTGTAATGAGCATGGATATGTTAAATCTATTGAGAAATTATTGAATATAAAAGCACCGATTAGGGCGCAATATATTCGAACCATGTTCGATGAAATTACCCGCATCTTAAATCACCTGATGTGGATTGGTACGCATGGTTTAGACTTGGGTGCGATGACCTTGTTTTTGTATGCGTTTCGAGAGCGTGAACTGTTAATGGATTTGTACGAGGCTGTGTCTGGAGCTAGGATGCATGCCACCTATTATCGTCCAGGTGGAGTCTATCGCGATTTGCCAGATTACATGCCTAAACACGCTGAGTCAAAATGGACCAAAGGTAAGACATTAAAAGACATCAATTCATGGAGAGAAGGTTCAATGTTGGATTACGTTGAACATTTTACCGATTATTTTCCTGAGAAACTTGCCGAGTACAATACTTTATTAACCGATAACCGCATCTGGAAACAACGCACAGTTAATATTGGCATTGTTAGTCCTGAGCGCGCCTTGCAACTTGGATTTACAGGGCCAATGTTACGTGGTTCTGGCATTGAATGGGATCTGCGCAAGAAACAAACTTATGCGGCTTATGACAAGATGGATTTTGATATTCCAGTAGGTGTAAATGGCGATAGCTATGACCGTTATTTGGTGAGAATGGAAGAAATGGTTCAATCAAACAGAATCATTAAACAATGTGTTAAGTGGTTACAGGAAAACCCAGGCCCGGTGATGCTTGATGATTATAAAGTGGCTCCACCGAACCGTGAAGCCATGAAAAATGACATGGAGTCAATGATTCATCATTTTAAATTATTTACTGAAGGCTACACCGTTCCTAAGGGCGAGGCCTATGCAGCTGTGGAGGCTCCTAAAGGTGAGTTTGGCGTGTATATTGTGGCAGATGATTCAAATAAGCCTTTTAGAATGAAAATAAGAGCACCAGGGTTTGCCCATTTATCAGCAATGAATGAAATGGTCAAAGGTTCCATGTTAGCAGATGTGGTGTCGGTAATCGGTACCATGGATATAGTATTCGGGGAGATTGATAGATAATGTATCAAGTAAATCCACAAGACAATGATAAGACGTTAGCCCATAAATTGCTAACGCAAGAAACCAAGACCCATATTGATGAATGGTTAACAAAATACCCACAAGATCAAAGACGTTCGGCAGTTATAGGTGCTTTGCATGCTGCACAAGAGCAAAATGGAGGTTGGTTAAGTCAAGAAATCATGCAAGCAGTGGCTGGATATTTAGAAATACCTGCTATTTGGGTTTATGAGGCAGCCTCTTTTTACAGCATGTTTTTTACCAAGCCTTGTGGCAAGCACAAGGTTGCGATTTGTACCAATATTTCATGTATGTTAAATGGTGCAGAAAAAATTGTAGAACATGCCGAACAAAAACTGGGCATCAAGTTGGGTGAAACCACAAAAGATGGTCGCATAACTTTGGTTCGTGAAGAAGAATGTGTGGCGGCTTGTGTTGGTGCTCCTGTGATGTTGGTTGATGGTCATTACCATGAGAATCTGAACAATGAAAAAATGGACACATTACTAGACTCATTGTTAGTTTCATCGTTAAACAAGCCCAAGCCTGAGGAGAAAGCCTAATGTCAAAAATTGATATTGTTAATGTTAGCTTAAATCCAAGTAAAAACCCAAGCCTGGAAAACTATCTTGAACGTGGTGGCTATCAGGCATGGAAAAAAATAATAGCCGAAAAAACCGATCAAGATGAAATCATCAATACAGTTAAAGCCTCAGCGTTACGTGGACGTGGTGGAGCAGGATTTCCAACGGGTTTAAAATGGTCTTTCATGCCAAAAAATGCCCCAGGTCAAAAATATGTGTTGTGTAATTCAGATGAATCCGAACCCGGTACTTGTCATGACCGAGATATTTTGCGCTATAACCCGCATGCAGTGATAGAAGGCATGGCAATTGGCGCTTATGCCATGGGTGCAACTATTGGTTACAATTATTTGCGTGGGGAATTCCACCACGAACCTTTTGAAGCTTTCGAGGCAGCCTTAAAAGATGCCTACAAAGCGGGCTTGTTGGGTAAAAATATCGATAACTCAGGTATAGATTTTGATTGTTATGGAGTCATAGGTGCCGGTGCTTATATTTGTGGTGAAGAAACCGCATTGATGGAATCTTTGGAAGGCAAAAAAGGCCAACCCAGATTTAAACCACCCTTTCCAGCTAATTTTGGTATTTATGGAAAACCCACAACCATTAACAACACTGAATCATTTTCATCAGTGCCTTTGATTATGACCAAAGGTGCGCAATGGTTCCTAGAATTAGGTAAGCCAAACAATGGTGGGGTGAAATGTTTTTCAGTTTCCGGACACGTCGCCAATCCCGGTAATTTCGAAATACCAATGGGAACACCCTTTAAAGATTTGCTTGAAATGGCCGGTGGTATGCGACCTGGGCGTGTTCTAAAAGCAGTGATTCCTGGCGGTTCTTCTATGAAAGTCTTGCCTGCTGATACTATGATGAGTTTAACCATGGATTATGATTCTATTGGACAAGCGGGTTCTGGACTAGGATCTGGTGCTGTAATTGTGATGGATGATACCACTTGTATGGTAAAGGTTTGTCAGCGTTTGTCGCGTTTTTACTATATGGAATCTTGTGGACAATGTACGCCATGTCGAGAAGGAACCGGTTGGATGTACCGTGTTTTGACCCGGATTTTGGATGGCAAGGCGACTATCGAAGATGTGAAAATGTTAAGAACAGCTGCTAATCAAATTGAAGGACACACCATTTGTGCTTTTGGCGAAGCTGCTGCTTGGCCTGTACAAGGTTTGTTGGATAAATTTTGGGGTGAGTTTGAATACTATGTTGAGCACAAAAAATCAATGGTGGAGGCTGCATAATGACTGAAAATAACAACAAACAAGCCCAAGTTAAAGCACCAGTTAAATCAATACCGGACAACATGGTAGAAATAGAAATTGATGACCAGGCGATGGTTGTACCGAAAGGTTCAATGGTAATCGAAGCGGCTGATAATAATGGCATTTCTATCCCGCGGTTTTGTTACCACAAAAAATTATCAATAGCTGCCAATTGCCGCATGTGCATGGTTGATGTTGAAAAAGTGCCCAAGCCACTGCCTGCGTGTGCCACACCAGTTATGCCCGGTATGAAAGTCTATACCCGATCAAAACGGGCGATTGATGCACAGCGCAATGTGATGGAGTTTTTGTTGATTAATCACCCACTAGATTGCCCCATTTGTGATCAAGGTGGTGAGTGTGAATTACAAGATATTTCAATGGGTTATGGGCGTGGAATTTCGCGTTTTGTGGAAGAGAAACGGGTGGCAGTTGATGAAGATATCGGTTCACTGATTGCTACTGATATGACCCGCTGTATTACTTGTACCCGTTGTGTCAGATTCTTGGATGAAATCACAGGAACAGATGAACTCGGCAGCATTGGTCGTGGTGACCGCACGCAGATTGGTACTGCTGTTGGGCGTTCTATTGATTCAATCATGTCAGGCAATATCATTGATTTGTGCCCAGTTGGCGCACTGACCAATAAACCTTTTAGATTCAAGGCACGTGCTTGGGAATTGATGTCAGCCGCTGGAGTTTCGATGCACGATGCGATAGGTTCAAACCTATATTACCATACCCGTCATGGTGAAATACTTCGCACAGTTCCCAAAGACAATGAAGTATTGAATGAAGCATGGATTTCTGATCGCGATAGATACGGTGTGTTAGGACAAAATGCCGATGATAGGGTTACTACACCAATGATCAAACAAAAGGGTCAATGGCAAGCAACCGATTGGGCAACAGCCATGGATTTTGTTGTGCGAAAATTACAGTCCAATGATGCCAAAGATACCGCAGTACTCGCAGGTTCACAATCGACCAACGAAGAGTATTATTTGTTGCATAAATTATTTAAAGCTTTAGATTGTGACAATATTGATTACCGTTTGGGGCAAACTGATTTCTCGGCAGTTCATAGTTTACCAAGGGTTGATTTATCATTAGATGATATTGCGCAACAAAATCAAATTGTGTTGCTGGGTTCAAATATTGCCCATGAACAACCTATTTTGGGTCACAGAGTTAGACAAGCTTGGTTAAAGAACCAAGCGAAAATTTCTGTTTTTAATCCAAAACAATACAACTTTAATTTTAATACTTTCCACCATTATGTGGGAACACAGATTGATTGGGTTAAAGGTCTGGGGTCTCTGGCACACTGCGTGGCTGATTTGCTGGATGAAAAACTAGATGGCACCGATACCACTCGTTGGATAGCATCACAAAACACCGATGAAAATCTAAATAACCTTGCTAAGCAATTGATTGATAAAGAAAACAATGTATTGTTTGTCATCGGACAAATATCCAATAGACATCCACAAGCGGCGCTAATTAAAGCAATAGTCGCGTGGTTGGCGAGTCATACAAATGGCAAGGTTTATGAAATGGCAGCTGGTGCCAACAGTGTAGGTGCCGAAATTTGTGGCATGAGCGCGCAAAACAATGTTGCAAACATTCTGGATTCAAAGGCCAAGTCTTTTGTGGTTTATCAATGCGAAAACGATGACTTTTCTGATGTTTATAAAGCGCATTCTGTATTAGACAATGCCGATTCTGTGGTGTTGATGTCAAGTTTTGCTGATGACAATATGAAGCAAGTGGCTGATGTTATTTTACCCATTGGTCTTGCCAGTGAAGTGGCAGGTTCATACTTTAATAATTTTGCACAATTACAATCTTTTGCTGCTGCGGCTAAATTGCCCGGTGAGTCAAAACCCGGTTGGAGAGTGTTGCGTGTATTGGCCAATATGCTGGATGTTGATGATTTTTATTATGACAGTATTGAAGAAGTGACTGATGCGGTCAATCATTTAAAAGTACATCCGGGTCATATTACGTTAGAAACCTTGTTCTGTGATATTAAAGCATCAGATTGGGTGTTGTTTAACGAAACTGCCATTTACGATGGTGATATGTTGACAAGGCGTTCTGGGCCTTTACAAGATACGGTTCATGCAAGCACGGATAATTTGAATATTAATTCTACTGATGCAAGCAAGTTAAAACTAGAGAACGCCATGCCAGTTTTTGTCAAGCAAGGCGATGTTGAAGTTGATTTGTTTGTGAATATTGATGACAGCTTGCCTGATGGTTCTGTTCATGTACACAAATGTGTGGGGTTAAATTCACATGATTTGATTGTGACAATTAGCATTGGAAAAGATAGGGGAGAAACAGCATGATTTGGGATCAAGTGTGGTTGATTGTTTGGACTTTATTGAAGATTGCTGCGATTGTCTTACCACTGATTGTAGCGGTTGCCTATTTAACTTATGCTGAAAGACGTGTTATTGGTTTCATGCAAGGACGAATGGGACCTAATCGTGTGGGTATATTGGGTTTTAAACTTTGGGGCTTGGGTCAACCTTTTGCAGATACCTTTAAATTGCTGTTAAAAGAAATTATTTTCCCAGCCAATGCCAATAAGTTTTTGTTCTTAATGGCACCAGTAATTACCCTCGCCACAGCCTTTGCTGCTTGGGCAGTAGTGCCGTTCAGTGATGGTTTGGTTCTGGCAGATATCAATGCGGGTTTGGTGTATATTCTTGCCATGACATCTTTGGGTGTTTATGGCGTGATTATTGCTGGATGGGCTTCAAATTCTAAGTACGCAATTTTGGGCGCTATGCGCAGTGCTGCGCAAATTGTTTCCTATGAAATTGCCATG
>CAZLZZ010000151.1:0-7657 GCA_964564165.1 uncultured Alcanivoracaceae bacterium
GTTACCCTAAATCATCCACTAAAGATTATGGTTACAAGCTATCATCATTCCATCATACTCGCATAGGCGGGAATCCATCTTGAAGCAAACACCATTGTTTGAGCACCACTATCACAAGCCATTAGTTTCTTAGACCGTTGTGAATACCTCCCTGTACACTCCCGATTTCATCCCTGAAATCAAAGTCTGAGAAACTAATGGATTATGTTTGTTTTGAGTAAGTAAAAATCCTCGGAGTCAGGACTCTACTCTCCGCAATGGTGTTGAAAAGATTAATGTGTTAAAATATAAGAAAATACTGACCCACTCTCATGTTTTGAGAATCACAAGCGCGAAAATACTAACCACTAATACGAAAATTTAAGAAAAAATGGATGCCATAACTGACCTGAAGCAAAAAGTACCTCTATTTATTAAAAATAGCCGATTGATTTTAAACCAGTCGAATTCGACCTGTTTGAACAATCATTCATATTATGGAGAGTTCGCCGTAATTAAAAATAAATCAGCTCTAAACCAATGATAGTCACCTTCATCTCACAGTGCGAAAAGAAATCACTGAACAAGACCAGACGCGTACTTGATGCCTTTGTTAATCGCATTGCTAGCCGCACATGGCAAACTCCGATTACCGAAGAAGGTTTGCAAGCGGTTAAGAAGTTATTACGACAAACGCCCAGTAAAAATTATCGTCATGTCATTTTGTAAAATAAAACGAATACGGTATGCTAGTTACTGTTTAATAGAAATCACAGTATAGCAACTTGTTGCTTGACCAAATAAATAAAAAAAGAGGAAAATTATTATGACCAATAAAAATACAATTATCTCACCTATTGCAATTGATATGGGTGCTAAAAATACAGGCATATATTTCAACCATTTTAATGAAGGAGGGCTATCTAGTTCAAATAAAAAAAACATAAAAGGTACAACTCTAGTTATTGATAGCAATAAAATAACCTGGTCTCAAATTGACAGAACTCAAAAAAGACACCAAGTAAGAAATAACAAACGTAAGAAACTATCAAAACGCTTATTAAAAACCATTTTAGAAAAGCATTATGAGGTAAATTATAAAAGTACAGACTTCAAAATCATAGAATATCTAAACGGTTTGTTAAATCGAAGAGGGTTTACATATTTGGCAGAGGGGTTAGATGAAGAGTTGATTAAAAATGACTTAGTAGCTTCATATTTTGTTGAGAACTATGAGTGTTTTAATGATAAGGAATCATTTTTCCAAGATTTTATAAAAACAACAAACAACCTAGATAATGCAAAATCATTGTTAAATAAATTATCAAAATCAAAAACAGAGTTTAAAAAAACATTGGACTATGAAAAGGAAGCCAATGAAATATTAGCCAGAGCTTATGAAAATATCAAAACCACCTTGGAAATCCAAATTAACTCAGAACAAAATGGTCATAAACGCAGAGAAATATATTTTGCAAATATAGAAAAAGACATAAACAATGAAATATTAAAACCTATTTTTACGAAAGAACTTACTACATCAAGTCTCTATTATCTCATTGCTAATATAAGCAACCTACAACTAAAACCATTACGCAAATATTTTAATGATACCGACATGGTAAAAGGTGATTTATGGAAGCCTGGAAAACTACATAAAATATATTTTAGATGGATTAGAAGCTTGAGACCTAAACTTATAGAAGACAAACAATCTCAAAAGGAAATATTAAAACTGATTGATAAAGAGATTGTTGAGATATTAACCAGCACCAATCCTGAACTATCCATTCCACCATACGAAGACCAAAACAACCGCACCAAAGACAGTACAAAAGATAAGACTTTGAGGCTAAATGCTAAAAAATTGGAACAACTATTTCCTAGTTGGGAAAATATGGTAAAAGAAATACAGAATAACTATTGCGAGCCAACTAGCAATGTAAATGTAATAACAAAAGTATGTATCGAAAAAGATATTATCGAATGTACCCATAAAAAAATAAACTCAATAAAAAGCTATAATTTTAATCAACAAGTAAATGCCAATATTTTACAAAGAGTTTTTGATCGCAGTATGGCACTTGACCCATATAAACTAAGACTTTTATGTACTATTTCAGATTTAACCAATATAAAATATGATGCTAAAATAGCATACGATTTATTACATAAACACCTATTAGCACATGATAAAATTGATATTTTATTAAATATAGCAAGAAAATATTATGCAGAAGTAGAAATTGCTAAACAAGGTCTATGGACAGAAAATACAAATAGTTTATTGTTTTGTTGCAATACCAACCCACCACAAAAAAGCAATCTAGCACATAAACTTGTGGGGCATATTGTTCAGAAAAACTTAACCATTGATGATTTGGCATTATTTAAACGAGAATTTTGGAATAAAAAAATTAAAGGCAATTCAACAGGTAAGTCACTTGCTGGCAAGATAGAGCATGCCAGAAAAGAACACGGTAATGCTTTTAATTATATTTTACAAAAATTAAAACGATTTCAATGGTCATTAGAAAATAAAAAATCTGAAATTTCAAAAGACAAGACTGTATCCATGAATAGTTTTATAAAAGAATACAAAGATATAGCTATCGCCGTGAAAAATACAACCATAGTTGCAGATCACATGGCAGAATATTTTAACCACGACAGTGACACAAAGGACAAGTACAACAACCCATTTAGCCTTGCTCAAATTTTTAATATTTTAGAAAGCAATAGTGGTGGATTTAGCAAAACTGATAAATTTAACAGCGAAGAAAATGCTTGGAGAAACCAGCAATATAAACTTAATGAAAACACAACATCTGCAAATGCAGTGAGATTATCAGCGGATAGCATTAGACCATTTGATGGTATGTTGGCCAGAATATTAGAACGACAAGCCTTTGAAATCGCTAAAGATAAAATTAATCATATTGAAAATATCGGCATTAAAGATGAAGACAACTTGTTTATTCCTATCTTTTTGGAACAAAATAGATTCAAATTTGAACAAAGTTTACATGATGTCAAAGGCTCAATCGTTAGTAAAAAAAGTAAAGACAATGCCAAAAAAGGTTTAGAACGGCAAGCAAGTTTTTGGCAAGGTAAATCAGATAGAATAAAAACAGCGAGCAATAGCATCTGCCCATATACAGGTAGTTCAATAGGAGGTTTGGGGCAAACAGACCACATTATTCCACAGGCCAGTAGTAAAAAAAGCCGCGATACAGTTTACAATTCAGAAGCAAATTTAATTTACTGCTCTACAAAAGGCAATACAGATAAAAGTGATACAAGATATAACCTAGAAAATTTAAACAGTAATTATTTACAACAAGTATTTGGTCATTCCGACACAAGTCTAATCACAAGTGAAATATCTCAGTATGTTAAGTCAATAGACAAAAATAATTATCAAGGTTTTCATAACTTGGATCAAAAACAGCAAAAGCTGTTAAGACATGCTCTGTTTATACCCGCACTCGATGCTTATACTTTTCCCTTACTAAATACCCGTTCAAAAACATTTGTTAATGGTACTCAGGCATATTTGGGCAAATTAATTACTCAAAAACTTAGAGAACACTATCCACAGGCTCAATTTAAGGTTTATCAGGTAGATGCTTATGAGACACAACAAACCAGAAAAACATTAGCAGCCACAAATGAACAATATAAAAAGCAAGAAATTCAAGGTGCTTTTTCACATGTAATAGATGCAACAATGGTCTATGCCACAGCATTGCAACAAATGAAAATATCAGATGATTTGAAAACATTGAATGCTACAGAGCTATGTGAGAATGGTGACTGGTTATCTCAAATTATACCCAACAGTGGGCAAATCATATACATAGAAAGCAAGCCAAAATACCGCAAAGACCTAGGTTCAACCCAGATATTCAAAGAAGGAATATATGGAGAAAGATTTATTCCTTTACTCATGGATGGCAATTATCTATACAAAGGTTTTAGTTTGGATAATTGTGAAGTTATAAAAACTAAAGTGGCAGAAAAAACATTTAATACATTAAAGCCATTTCTAATGCTTTCAAACAGACAAGGCAAGAAAATTTTTAGAGAACCAATTACCCAAAATTATGAATATTACCAAAATATTGGACTACATAAAACCATTAATCAACCACACAAAAAATATCTTCATTTAAGTATTGATAAGAAAAAAGCATTAAAGCTATTACAAAAAGCTGCAAAAGAAAGTTCGGAGGAAATAGTAAAACAAGCAAAAGAATTAGAAATGCTAAGATACACAATATTGAAAAAAGAAATTAAAAGCCAGTTGTTTACAGGTCAAACAAATCGGAGTTTTATTAAGAACTTAAACCCAAAACACTTTAAAATTGGAAAAATAACCTTGCCAGCAATAGACGATTGGCAAAGGCTAGTTCAAATTCCAATACAAGATCATTCAGGAGCTTTGACTACTATAGAAAAATGTTTCTGCATGACGGAACAAACTTTAATAGATAACCCACAGATAGATTCCTTTTGGGATGAACTATTATGCCAAACAGAAATAGACATGTTTACTCTTGAAGGTTTATTAGAAACCAAAGACCGTTTCATATCCAAAGCAAATTTTGCCAAAGCCTTAAAAGAACACCCTGAATTGGATGAATTGGCAGAATTAGACATTATTAAAAACAATTTTGGCAAACCATTGTTTCTTAAAAAAGATTTAATTCCAGAAGAAAGTTGGGACACACTTTTTAAACAATTCTTTCATCAAAATAAGGTTGAAAATCACAGCAATCATAAACAAGTTAGAAAAGAATATTCGCTACCAATAATAGCCAGTGCCTCTGGTGGATTTAGAATAAAAAGAAAAAACATATCATCAAATGAAGACGTGTATCAATTAAGTGCGATAGAAGGTTTTGCAACAAAAGGATACTCTAAAGACTTAAAGAACCCTGCGTTAATTGATCAACTCTTCAGTAGTAAAAACATATCTCCAATAGATAAAACAGATAGTTTCATTGATACAATATATTTTGATGAATGGCGAAATATTACAATACCAACAGAACTGCAAAATAAAATCATAAGTTTACAATTTGCCATTGGTTCAAAAGATCGGTTTTATTCAAAAGTTGAATTACCAATATCTGTATTTAATGAAATAGCTATAGGTTTTAGTAGTTGGCAAGATATACCAGCAGAACTAAAAGAATCAAAAGAAAGTGACAACTGGGATTTTAAAAAGGGTAACTTTGCTAGATATTTTGATAATGACTTAATAAGAAAACCAAGGTCAAATCTTTTTATTCAGAAAGTAAATAGTACATCAATTGAGCTTTTTTATATTGTTGACAGTACCAATGCCAGACTTAAAAAAGCTTTTTTAGAATGTCGATAACATAATGCAAAAACACATAGCCATAACCGAATACGGAGAATACTTGGCATTAAGTGCCAATATGCTTGTGGTCAAGGACAATGATGGAGGTAAAAAAGAACTGCCACTAAACCGCATAAAAACCATCAGTATAAATAAAGTTGGAGTGTCTCTAAGTTCGCAACTGATAATTGCTTGTGCCAATCGTGGTATTAAGATTTTCTTGCTCGATTTCAAAGGACAATGTATAGCCGAAATGATTGGTACGCAACATCATGCAACCTGTAAAGTCAGACAACATCAGTATGAATACTTAAAGTCCAACCAAGTTGCCACTCTCTCTGCCAAGATTATTATTGCTAAATTACGCAATCAAAGAGCCGTACTACTGTATTTTAACAAATATCTAAAAAACACCCAGCCAATTATTTCTGTAAAACTATTGAGAACTGCAAATCAAATCATTGGCATAATAGAAAAACTCAAAAACACCAAATGGCACAAACATGATTTATGGCGTGAAGAAATCATGGGTTTAGAAGGCTCTGCTGCTGCGTTATATTGGCAAATATTAGCCAAAACAGAACTGTTGCCAAACTTTGAAAAACGTATTGGTCGAGGAGCGACAGACATAGGCAACAAAGCCCTGAATTATGGCTATGCCATTGTTACTACAACAGTTTGGCATTGCTTACAGAATGCTGGCTTGGAAATATACGCAGGTATTCTACATGCACAACGACCAGGCAAGCCTGCATTGGTTTTAGATATTTTAGAAGAGTATCGCCCGTGGTTAGTCGATAGAATGATAATAAAACACAGGCAAATACTCGCAAAAGAAACAGAATTAACACCCAAAATCAAGAAAATATTAATAACTGGAATTTATCAATCATTGGCAAAAAAACACAGGCATAGAGGTAAACGGCTAAAACTAGAAACCATAATGCAACGTCAAGCATACAGACTAAGTGGTGAATTTGCCAGATCAAAAACCTACAAACCATTTACCTTCAAGTGGTAGCTATATGAATAAACTCTATCAAGAAGTCATAGTAAGCTATGACATAGAAGACAACAAAAGCAGAACTCTACTTTTTAAACAACTAAAAGCCATGAGCTTAGTTGCTATTCAAAAATCAGTATTTTGGGGGCATCTAAAACTAGCAGAAGAACAAGCAGTAAAACGCCTATTTCAGAAACATTGCGATACAAGTGACAAAGCATTTTTAGTCAGAGTAAAACTATCTAAAAATATAAAACATAACTCTAAAGGATATAAACACCAAGATTTTCCTAGCCAGCCAAGTACTTATGAAGTCCTATAGTTTACCAATCAGTCTCATACGGCAATATCTGTTTTGCCCAAGAATACCGTACTATCAAGAGATAATGCAACTTAATCCGTCGCGACCAATTTGGGTAAACCAAGGCAATGACTATCACCACCAACAACAAAGATTGTTTAAAGACCGTACCTTAACAAGATTTGGATTAAATGATGCTAAAATGTATTTTAATATTGCAGTTCAATTAGAAAAATTTAGCCTACATGGAATAGCTGACTGTTATCTTGAAACAGCAGATAAAATTTATCCAGTAGAATTTAAACTCTACGGCACAAAACCAACAAAATCACAAATATACCAAACAATAGCTTATGGATTAGCAATAGCAGACATGCAACAAAAACAATTCGATACAGCCTTTATTCTGTTTGAAAAAAAGGGCAAAACTCACAAAATAACAGTTGAAAAAAAACTAAAACAAAAAGTCATCAACCAAGTAGATAAAATTTTAAACATGTTAAAAGCAGGAAACAAACCCGACTCATCAGCAAGCCAACAACAATGTACTCAATGTGAGTTTATCAATTATTGTAATGACAGGGATCAGTAGTTACGATTCTAGGCATAAAAAAACCTGCTAAAAAGCAGGTTTTATTTAATGCTGTAGATTTTGTTAACAGTTAAACTGTTGTGGGCATACTGCAAAGCCCATTCAATATTTATTTTTGATGATTTCAGTGCATCAAAGATTTTTAAGGTAAAATAAGCATATATAAAAATTATAAATCATGCAAATTATTTCGCAAAATTACAGCCTTTTTGTCGGTAATACTCATTTTCGACAATTAAGTCATTTGAAAACAGTAAAACTTCTATACTTAATAGTTAGTTACCCAGAGGGCAAACAAACTATACCTTAAAAACCCAGCAACTGAAACAAGATTACCAAGACTTAATGGGTATGTATTGTGCTCAAACCAACAATACGTAAAACACCCACCAACGCAAACGAACTTATGCCGTC
>CAZLZZ010000152.1:0-7622 GCA_964564165.1 uncultured Alcanivoracaceae bacterium
GCGCACTACCACCTCCGATAGCTGTTCCACCATTGGACTCTATTATCATCCTAGTACTTCCATCAATTTTAAATCGGATCGGGCTTTGGTCTGAATCAGCATCCACTGTTAATTTTGAATCTGTAACTGTATTGGGGTTGCCAATATTCACATCACTGGACAAGCGAGTTTCTCCACTAACTAATAAACCATTAGCTGGCGGACTACCACCTCCGATAGCTGTTCCACCATTGGTCCCTATTATCATCCTAGTACTACCATTAATTTTAAAACGAATTGGGCTTTGCCCCGCATCTGCATCTACGGTTAACATAGAAGATGTAACTGTAGCTGTATTTCCAATTTTTACATCATCGGAATAACCAATCTCTCCTATGCTAACTTGCCATGGAGATGCGTTATTTTCAACAAATTCAGCTTGAATTGCATAGGGTGCAGCATTGATTCTGTGTCTTTGTGAAAGCTGCGTGAATGCACCAGTTGAAGCACCTTCTCTTATCTGAAGTTTAAGAAAATTATCTTCACCATCAAATGGCCCATCACCAAAATCTACTTCAGTGGTAAATACCCCTTTCTTAACAGAAATATCTTCGACAATTTGAGCAGCCCCTATAGGCGTGCCACCCACTTCTAATGTCCATAACTCAAACTTGAAATCATACATTCCATTTGCTGGAGAGTCGTTCACAAGTAATTGCCCCTGATAGCTAAATCTAGAGCCAACAGACCCAGCTAAACTTATACAACTTATTAATAAAAGTAGGATACATATTTTATTTAAAATTTTCATTTGATTATTCCTCTTATGGTTCTATTGGTGCTTCAAAACTGTTTTTAAAAATTTCTTCGGTTATTTCTCTTCGTGCGTGCCAAAAGCCAATTTGTATTGAATATTGACCACCCACCGATTGTGATTGACCAGTTACTGGTTGACCGATTGTGGCATGTACTTTATATACGCCACCGACACTACTACTTATACCACCTCCATTGGCTATAACATGACGTTTAATGTTATAGCTATCACCTGGATCACCCGCTATTGCTGGTGATAAAACACAACATAAACTTATTATTAGAATGAGTAATTTTTTCTTTTTTCTAATTTTTGATGTATTCATCTATTCTTCCTCCTTATCAATTTCTATCAATTAAAATTTGAGATAACTTGATCCCGAAATTTATTCTAGTGATTAGCATTTGACATTACTGGACAATTACTGGACAATTAATGGACAATTAATGGATAATTACTAGACAAATTTATGATAAAGTACGCAATACAAAGGTTTTAGAGTGGTTGTGAAAAACAATAAGAGTGTTATTTATGGTCTTTTAGACTTTGAAATCAACTCAGAACAAAGGTCAGTCTGCAAAAATTCTGTGCCTTTGAAACTCAGTAAAAAAAGTTTTGACATGTTATTGGTTTTATTACAAAGACATAGAGAACTGGTCACTAAGGAAGAGTTGATTGCCTCAGTTTGGCCCAATCAAATCATTACTGATGATGCTCTTTATAAACAAATAACCCGTTTAAGAAGTTTTTTTGAATCCGCAAATGTAGACAAACCTGTTATTGAAACAATCAGAGGGATAGGTATAAAACTCATTCCTTCTGTCACAATACTTACAGCAGAAATATCAGACCCTCCAGAGAACTCATCTGAAAAAAAAGTTTCTTCGATGTTAATTTTGTCTACCATTATAATAATATCTTTAATATTAATGGGCATTAGTTTTTTAAAGTTTTATGAAAGTGAAACCGGCATTCAAAATAATGTAACCTCAATTAGTACAATAGTCGAACCCATCAACATTGCCATAGTTCCAGCACACAAAACACAGGATTGGTTAAATATTGGTGGACTGAATTATCTTTCAGAATTATTACAACGACACAATAAAATTCAGACTATTAAGCCACAAATCGATTGGTTTGATAATGACGATTCAAGTGTACTTGCTTTGGAGCTGTCTCAAACAGTAGGTATAGACTACACACTGATTGTACAAAATGTTTTGCATAATGAGAAATTTAGTGGCCACGTTACTCTTAGAAATAAGAACAACATTCTGGCTAAAAATATTATTGAGGCAACCACTTTGTTCATGCTATTTGAGAAAATGAACTCTTGGACAAACCAACAGCTGAACATATCTTCCAACCTGGAGATTGAGGAAAACACAACAAATTCCAATGAACTCAGTAATTATGCGCTAGAAAGCTATCTCAGAGGAGTCTCATCAGCTCAAAACAGAAATTTTGAAAAGGCGGCCCAATTCCTACAAACAGCGATTAATCAAAATCAATCTTATTTTTCTGCATGGTTATTGCTTGCGCAAGTTCAGTCCGAACTGGGACACTATCAAAAAGCTTTGGCCATAACTGATACCATTGAAAATCTCAATGACTTTGATCAATCCTTACTCAATGAGTTGTACAATGTTAAGGCTCGTGTCCTAATTTATCAAAACAACCTTGATAGTGCTGCTGCTTATTTACAAAAATCAATCAGACTTTCAGAACAAAACAATGACATGAAAGCTATGATAGTTTCTCTATCTAGCCAAGCACTGATACACGATAGGAATGCAGAAATCAATCAAGAGACTCTTGAAATCATGCAAAAACAACTGGCACTGATTGAAAAGTACAATCCATTGCCCAATCAAATTGCTCAATTAAATCATAATTTAGCCATTGCTCATCAACATCTATTTGATTATAAAATGGCCAGAAGCCACATTGACAAAGCTATTTTACAATATAAAAAAAGCAACAATAACACAGGCTTGCTGTCTAGTTACAGAGTACTGAGCTTATTGCATTATGATTTGGCCGAAACTGGAGAGGCATTGTTGGTTTTAGACAAAGCTGAAAACTTACTAGCCACCGTTGATGCTCCCATTACAATTGGGTATTACTATATGAGTTATGCCAGAAATCTAATGCAACAGGGCTATCGACAACAAGCGCAACAAAGCATTGATAAATTAAACCAGTTTAGCATCACCTATGCCAACAATCAGCCCAAAGTCATCGCTTTAACTATACAGACAGAATTACAGATTCTTTATGGTGATATAGATTCGGCTAAAACGACGATGAAACAATTGTTGGCAATTATCAGTATTAACCCTGAAGATTATCCTGCCGACGCCCCTTATATTGTGGCACTGGACATGTATATTAGTGCACGTTTTGAATCAACAGAACAAGCTCGAGAAAAAGTTAAAAATTATTTAGCAAACTACCCCAGTTTAAAAAGCTATATTCTCACTGAGTTGAGACGGGTCGAGGCTCACATCCTTGCTAAAGAAGGATATCGTGTAAAGTCATCAGAAATACTGCATAGTTTAATGAATGATTATTTAGAGAGCAATCACATTCTTGATGCTATGTATATTGGATATGAAATTTTAGAAATACAATGGCAAAGAGATATGGACGATTATTTGAAAACCCTGAATCTATTACAAGAACTCGCGACTTTTGATTATCCTATCTTAAAATTCAGAGCCCAGTACCGTGCTTATAAGAATGATTATATTAATGCAGCAATCCTAATGCAGGAATTAAAGCCAAAGGCACGCGAGTTTTGGACTGTTAATGACCAGCTATTATTAGAGGATTATCAAGAGAAATCTCAACAGCCTTTTTTTAAGTAATAAAATACCAAATATTATTTTCTAGGTAAGTTAAAATATACCCATCATAAGTTTATATTCCTGCACCAACAGCTGGGTAACTGTTTTCACGATAATAACCATAAAGAGAATGAGAATGAGAAATAGAAAGAGAAATAATAAGTCATTCAAACCACAAATTAAAATCCCCGCAACCTATATGCGTGGCGGCACTTCCAAGGGCGTTTTCTTTAAACTTGGTGATTTGCCTGAAGTCGCACAAGTTGCAGGTGATGTGCGCGATAATTTATTGTTGCGTGTGATTGGATCACCCGATCCCTATGGCAAACAAACCGATGGCATGGGTGGTGCAACTTCAAGCACCAGCAAAATAGTGATTCTTTCTAAAAGTGAACAAGCCAATCATGATGTTGATTATCTGTTTGGACAAGTGGCCATTGATCGACCTTTTGTAGATTGGTCTGGCAACTGTGGTAATCTAACCGCTGCCGTTGGTTCATTTGCTATTAGTAATGGCTTGGTTGATGCATCAAGAATTCCTGATAATGGAATATGTGTGGTAAGAATTTGGCAAGCCAATATCAAAAAGACCATTATCGCTCATGTACCCATCACCAACGGACAAGTTCAAGAAACCGGTGATTTTGAACTCGATGGTGTGACATTTCCTGCAGCCGAAGTGAAAATTGAATTTGTTGAACCCACCGCTGATAAACTCTTTCCAACTGGCAATATTGTTGATGATCTCGAAGTACCGGGTGTTGGCACATTCAAAGCCACCATGATTAATGCAGGCATCCCTACAATCTTCTTAAATGCCCATGACCTTGGCTATTCAGGCTGTGAACTACAAAGTGATATCAATAGTGATGAGAAAGCCTTAAAAATATTCGAAACCATACGTGTATATGGCGCTATAAAAATGGGCTTAATTACCAATATTAATGAAGCCAAAACACGTCAACACACGCCCAAAGTTGCTTTTGTTACCGCGCCAAAAGAGTACACTTCTTCTAGTGGTAAAGTCATCAAATCCAACGACATCAACCTCAATGTTCGAGCCTTATCTATGGGCTTACTACACCACGCCATGATGGGAACCGCCGCTGTCGCCATTGCAACAGCATCCGTCATCCCTGGGACACTGGTCAATCTAGCCGCAGGCGGAAAAGACCGCAATTTTGTTATCTTCGGCCATCCATCTGGCACATTAAAAGTGGGTGCAGAAGTGGCACAAGAAAATGGTGAATGGCTAGCCAAGAAAGTCATCATGAGCCGCAGTGCTAGGGTGTTGATGGAAGGGAAGGTTTGTGTTCCTGGTGAATTCTTAAACTAAATAAGGATTATTAGAAAATGGAAAATGCAATAAAAAACAACATTGCTATAATGGTAGATTTAATGCCTACTAGAGATGAAATTTACACTGGCATTTGTTTAAATGAGAGTAATGAGGTTTTTATTTTTATATGCTTTAACGAAGAAACTTTTGAATTTGATGGAATTGCTATAATCCGAAGTCGAGAAATAGAGAGTTTTCGTTATTGGGATGAGGAAGAATTAGCCGAAATAAAGAACAATAATTATAAAGATTTTATAAATGTTATTCCCATTGATAAGATGAATTCATTTAATGAGTGCTTTGAGGTATTGAAATCAAAAAAATTAATTGCAGTTTTTACTGAAGATGATGATGACAGTTATTATGTTGGGAAGATAAAATCATTGTCTGACGATTATGTTATTATTGATTTGATAGATGAAAATGCTAAATGGTTAGAGCCTCAAAAAATATTAGTCAAAGATATTACCTATATTGGTTTTGATTCTAGCTATGAAAAAGAGTTAATGGATAAAATTGAATGACAAATAAAAAACTAATTAGAAATAGCACAGCTGAATTTTTAATGTTTACCGCACAAAATGCTGAAAACAGCATTGAAGCACGCTATGAAAATGAAACTGTTTGGCTGACACAAAAATTAATGGCTGAACTTTTTGATGTAGATGTAAGTACAATTAATGAACATATAAAAAATATTTACAGAACAGAAGAACTTGATGAAACTTCAACTATTGGGAAATTCCCAATAGTTCAAAAAGAAGGCAATAGGAACGTCAAAAGAACAGTGACATTTTATAATCTAGATACCATTATTTCAGTTGGTTATCGGGTAAACTCCGTCCGTGCCACACAATTTAGGCAATGGGCAACCAAAGTCTTGCATGAGTTCGCCATCAAGGGGTATGTTCTTGATAACAAGCGTTTAGAAAATGGCTCATTTTTAAATAAAAATTATTTTGAAGAGCTGCTGGCTGAAATTAGGGAAATTCGGTTAAGCGAACGTAAATTTTACCAAAAAATAACCGACATTTACGCAACAAGCCTAGACTACAATCAAGACACAAAAGCTACTAAAGAATTTTTTGCAAAAGTTCAAAACAAATTACATTTTGGCATTCACGGACACACAGCTGCTGAACTCATTTATAAACGAGCTAACAGTGACGAAGAGTTTATGGGTTTAACCTCATGGAAAAATTCTCCAACTGGAAAAATCATTAAAACCGATGTGAGCATTGCTAAAAACTACTTATCAAAAGATGAACTCGAATCACTTGGTCGAATTGTCAATGCCTACCTAGACCTAGCTGAAAATAGGGCCAAGAGGAATATACCAATGACAATGGAAGATTGGTCTAAAAGATTAGACTTATTTTTGGAATTTGATGAAAGAAATATTTTAGAAAATGCAGGGAAAATAACCGCAGAAATAGCAAAAAATAAATCTGAATCTGAATTTGAAAAATACCGTATAGTTCAAGATAGGTTGTTTGAAAGTGATTTTGATAAGGAAATATTGACAAAAATTAAAGGAGGTAATGATAATGGGTGAATTTGAATATACACCACCAAAAAATAAAATGGTGCATTCTGAAGAATTACTTTTAGATTTAAAAAAAGTCTCTAAACAAATAACTGGGAATATTATCACACAAAAAACATATAAAGAGCTTGGAAAATATGATGTAACTACTATTTCCAGGAGATTCGGGAGCTGGAATAAAGCACTAGAAAAAGTTGGAATGAAAACTGGAAACATTGTTAATTATTCCGACATGGAGTTATTTGCAAACTTATTAAACATTTGGCAACACAAAGGAAAGCAACCTGTAAGAAGAGACCTCTCAATCTCTCCTTCAACAATTTCACAACAACCTTACAAAAGAAGATTTAACTCATGGTCAGATACATTATTGAAATTTATAGAATATGTTAATAGTAATGATATTAAACAAAAAGACAATTTTGAAATTGCTCTATCACAACAAAAAACAACTTCAAGAGCCCCGTCATTACGCTAAAGTTTAAAGTATTAAAAAGAGATAATTTTTCATACAAAAAATGTGGTTGTTCGCCTGCAAAGGATCCTAAAGTTGTATTGCATGTTGATCACATTATTCCTTGGAGTAAAGGTGATGAAACTGTTATAGAAAATCTAGAGACGCTTTGTCAAGACTGTAATTTGGGGAAAAGTAACGTCTTGTAAACATAAAAACCTTTGTGTTACTTAACAGTATTTGACTTTAACTCAATGTAATATGTAATAGGAATTTGTACAAGCTTTAATTCTACTTGTAGGTTGGCGCTGAGGCACGAAGCCCAACAGCAGATTATCAGAAAACTCATAGGAAAGTGGGTATTATTAATTGCAACTAGCACAATTTATTCTTAACCCTAGCATCCCAATGTTGGGCTTCGCAAGCTCAGCACCAACCTACCCACAAATAATTTTTTAGGCTTCAGTCAACACTTTTTTATAAAACCTGTGGTTTTATAGGTTGACTAAAGCCAACTACCCGATATGTGTTTCTTTACAGGCTTAGTGTTACACTTTTGATTATAAAACATGCTATAATTAGCACCTATTAACAGCACCAGTTAAAATCATGACAATAAAATTTTCAGAAGAAAT
>CAZLZZ010000153.1:0-7621 GCA_964564165.1 uncultured Alcanivoracaceae bacterium
TCTTTCATGGAATTTCGAATATCTTCAACTCCTTGATATTCGCGAATTTTATCTGCCAGTTCGGCTGATGCCAGTTTTAATTCTTCAACATTGTCCGATGAAAGTTTGAAAGCTATTTCAGGCCCATCCCCAGGCCCGCCTAATGCTCGGTAAGCCAAAACTTCCGCGCCATTTATCGTGCCCACTCTTTCTCGCCACAGTACCATTAAATCGTCACTGATGATTGGGCTATTTTCTTTGACCAGTTCAACCAACACCCTGCCGTCTAGTTGATTTTCCTTGAGCACTGACATGTGCAGTACCAACGCGCCTTTTTGTTTGCCCACTTTTAATGAAAATTCTTTGTCTATTTTCAGCAAGGCCTCTTCTAATTTTTTGATTGCAGCTTCAGTAGTCGCATCAGCAGTGCCCTCGGTCATCTGTACTTGGGCATAAATATAATCAGCAGAAAATTGTGGATTCATGACAAATCGTACTACGCCCGTTTTCAACATGACAATAGACAAACCAAAAACGCAAATAAATACCAGGGTGGCCAAATAGGGGCGGCGTACCGCTTTGTGTAATAACGGTTGATATTGGTTTTTTATGAAGTTATCCAGAAACAAGTTCACTCGGCGTTGAATTTTAAGTAAAAACCCCGGATTATCTGTGTCTAAATCGTCTAGTTTCATGTGTGCCAAATGTGCAGGCAATATTAATTTGGACTCAATCAAAGAAAACAGAAGGTTCAAAATAACCACCCAACCGATGGCTTCAAAAAAGCTACCAAACATAGTGCCCACAAACAACAATGGCACAAAAGCAGCAATGGTGGTCAAGACACCAAATGTGGCAGGCAAAGCGACTTTTTGAGCGCCTCTTACGACGTTTTCAATGGTGTGGCCTTTTTCTTGTATTTCTTTGTAAGAACTCTCGCCTATCACAATGGCATCATCAACCACGATACCCAACACCAAGATAAAACCAAACAATGACAACATATTGATGGTTACACCCATGTATCCCATCACCATAAATGTGCCTAAAAAAGCCACAGGTAAACCAATCATGACCCAAAAAGCCACTTTTATACGCAAGAACAAGGACAATATCAACAGTACAAACATAGCACCCAAAAATAAATTCTTGGTCATTAAATCAATGCGCCCATGAACATAATGGGAAATATCTGACCAGTGAGCAATGTTTAAATTGTCATCTAAGGTTTTTTGTTTGTCCTCCACATACTTTTTGACTTTATCGGTCACATCAATAAGGTCATCATCACCAATGGCATTGATGCGAATGGATATTGCTTCTAAACCATTAAACGTGGCAAAACGTGAAGATTCAGAAAACCCATCGGTTACAGTCGCAATATCTTTGAGTTTCAAGACACTGCCATTGGCATAGGAACGGACGATAATATTTTCAAAGTCTTCTTGAGTGTCTGCCAAACCCAAAGCACGAAGCAAAATATCACCACTCTTGGATTTTATCGCACCAGCAGGCAAGTCCACTGAAGATGAACGAATAGCAAGAGCAATTTCATCAAAGGTTAATGAATATTTACGCAAAGTGCGCTCAGATATTTCGATACTGACTTCTAAGTCTTTGGCTCCTTCAACTTTTACCGCTGAAATCCCTGGGATATCAATGATTTCATCTCGCACATCAAAAGCAAATTTGCGCAATTCTTTGGGGGAAACATCGCCGAATACCGAAACATAAATTGCCTGAAAAGTAACGTCAAGCTGGCTTATAATGGGTTTTTCTACTTGTTCAGGAAAGGAGTTGATGCCGTCTACTTTGTTTTTTATGTCATTAGTAACCGTTCCCAAGTCATAAGCATCATCTATTTCAATAATGATTGTGGCAAAATTTTCAGCAGCCGTACAAGTGGTTTTATCAATGCCATTGATGACATTAATCGCTTGCTCAACTTTTAAACAAATGCCTTCTTCAACTTCGACTGGTGAAGCTCCAGGAAATGCAACCGAGATAGAAACCATATTGATTTGAGTACTGGGAAACATTTCTTTGCGAATTGAAGACAAAGAAATTAAGCCCACCAATATAATGATTATCATCAATAGATTGGCAGCAACTGGGTTAATTGAAAACCAATAAATCAGACCTTTGCGCCAAGTTTTCATTCGATACTCCTAATTAGTGTTTGGCCGAAAGCTTCAATTCATCGCCCACTTTTATGTGTGATAAACCAGTAGTAATAATTTTGTCATCCGAATCGATTCCTTTGGAAATATATTTGTATTCAGAGTCGGCATAGATAACTTCTACTTTTTTGTGGGTTAATAATGATTGAGGCGATAATACTTTAACTTTATCACCTGGCATTATATTGCCCCGTTCAATCGGATATACCTGATGCAGAGTAACACCATTTAGTCGAACATTGACAAAAGTATTAAACCTCAAAGGAACTGCTTGTTGACTAAAAGGTTGTGCAACTTCAACAATGGCATAATTAAACAAAGTTCTGGCATCACGTTGAGCCTCGATACTGGCTATTTTCCCTATCCACTGTATGCCTGCCGCTTCTTCACTGGTAATTATAACTTGGACATTTTGCGAACCATCGAATTGATCTAAGCCACTGTTGTGTAGCTGAACATCAGATAAACTCATGCGGATTTCAGCAATTTCGGTTGAAGCAACACTTGCCAAGAAAGTGCCCAGCCCCACAAACTGTCCAAAACCAACCATCTTATTTAAAATCACACCTGAAAAGGGAGCGGTAATATGGGTTTTTTCTAAATTTCTTTTTGCCAACTGTAAGTCAGCCTTGGCTCCATCTAACGCCGCTTTGGTGCTGGCAACTTGAGGCAGGTTCAAGTTAAGTGCGTTGGCTTTGCCTTTTTTGCCGTATTTTTTCCAATCATTTTTTGCCAAATCGCTTTTGGCTTGTTCTAAATCTAAATTTGCCAACTGTGCTGCAACATTGGCTTTGGCTCGGGTTATCGCCAGTTGGTAATCTCTAGGGTCGATTTTTAATAGGACATCCCCCTGATTAAAGGTGCCTCCATTGATAAATCCATCAGCAACAAAGTTGATTTTACCACTGACCTCAGCTGCAAGATTGATCTGAGTTTTGGGCAGTGCCACACCCTGGGACTTTATAGGAACAACAAAGTCTATGGGGTAGATTTGGATTACCTCGACATCGGGTATAATTTTAATGTTTTCTTTTTTTTGTTCATTGGGCATAAGCATAAACATCACTAAAGCCAAAATCGCAGTCACTGATAACACGAAAAATATCAGTAATACAGGTTTAACTTTGTTGCTTTTCATTGTTGATTGTTCCGTCGATTGTAGCGTTTCTATTGGGGGCAATTGTTTTGACATAATAATTCTTTTTTTTTGTATTCTAATTTTAAGTGAAATGGGATGGTTCTCATA
The DNA here is from genome assembly GCA_964564165.1 of uncultured Alcanivoracaceae bacterium. Lineage (GTDB taxonomy): Bacteria > Pseudomonadota > Gammaproteobacteria > Xanthomonadales > Marinicellaceae > NORP309. The sequence continues at coordinate 3,406 of CAZLZZ010000153.1, forward strand.
TAACCCAAAAGTCATTAATTTGTTGATTTAACTGTTCGCAAGCTAGTCTAGCTTTGGAAGTATAATTCTGAGCGGTATCGCCAGCATAAATAATTCCTCTAGAGCTAGATATAATCAAACCTGGTTGCTGTGGATTACTATTTAACCCTGCTTTTAATGTTGCGGTAATATCACCGCCTTGTGCGCCAATTCCGGGAATTAACAAAGGCATTTCACCCACAATGGCTCTAATACTTGCCAATTCTTCGGGGTACGTCGCACCCACAACTAACAATACATTGTTATTTTCATTCCATTGATTGGCTGCATTTTCTGCTACCTGTTGATACAAAGTTTTGCCGTTTTCTAAGATTAAGTTTTGAAATTCATTGGAGCCAGCATTGGAGGTTTTGCACAACGCAATCACACCTTTTTCTTTATAACCCAAAAAAGGCTGCAAAGAATCTTGACCCAAATAGGGGTTGACCGTCACCGCATCGGCTTGGTATTTTTCAAAGGCTTCTTTTGCATATTTTTCCGCAGTTGTTCCTATGTCACCGCGTTTGGCATCCAATATAACAGGAATATGCGGATAGTTTTCATGAATATAGGTAATAATTTGTAACAGCTCTTTTTCGGCTGATACCGCGGAAAAATGGGCTATTTGCGGTTTAAATGCACAGACTTGGTTGGCTACTGAGTCCACAATCGACTTTAACCACGTATTCAAATCAACACCTAGCGCATTAATTTTATCCATGTTTGGGTCCAAACCCACACAAACAAGTGATTGATTTAATTTTTGACAGGCATATAATTTTCTGATAAATTGATTCATACTTGAAATTTCAGTAGAGTATACCTATTTTAACTGAACTACAGCTTTAATTATACGTCCATTATACTATGAAACGATTATTTTTATTTTACACCTTAATTATTTCGCTGAACTCAATTGCTGGCTTGCCAACAGAAGTGGATTGCCAACCTAAAACAATTATAAATTATTTTAGATAAATCACGAAAAACCCCCATTCTGAACTTGTATCGAACTATAGAAACTACTTAATGGTTTTAGAATGGGTATTTGATACAGCTAGCACTTGACCGAGAAAGAATATTCTACTGCGGAAAAGCTGGATTTTGCCAAAATTCCTCCTTATCCTCGTCAAATAGCCAGCTATCTTCCTCAAATAATGAGAAATTATTGCCTAAAACCAGACTTTACCCTCGCTACGAATACTTTCTCGGTCAAGCACTAGCTAAAGTCTACAATCTAATAGACTTTAGGCCGATAACATTTTAATATAGTGCCTGCTCAATTTATGCTTTGTATCAAGTGTCTAATACCCAAAATAATCAACTGTTTGAATATTGCAAGAATGGAAAGGTCCAACAGTTATTGGATGCACTTAGCAATTATGATGCTATTGAGTTAGTTGATGAAAGAAAAAACACCCTTTTATGTACAGCCCTGAAACATGGACAGTGGGAAATTTTTACTAAACTTTTAGAGAGCAATCACTCTTTTAGTCCTGTCAAACCAGTATTGATATCAGCTTGTCAATACCACAAAGACGATGTTGCCGGAATCAATCTGGCGTTGCAATTTAATTCTGATGTAGATGCCATTAATTCAGAAAACAGAACTGCATTAATGACAGCTTGTTTACTTGGACATGTCAACAAAGCACAAGAGTTATTGGAACGGGGTGCAACAGTAACAACCCAAGATAAACAAGGCAATACTGCATTGATGGAAGCGGTGCAATCACGCAATAAGAAAATGGTTGAACTGGTGTTAAAGCAGAGTTCCTATGCCAATAATTCGGACAATTCTAATAATATCAACCACACCAACAATGCAAAAGAAAGTTCATTGACTCTTGCTGTTAAACACAAAACGCCCAATGAAGAAATCGTAAAACTATTATTAGAAGCGGGATCAGACCCTGAATTATATGATGCCAAACAGCACTCGGCTTGGCTTATTGCCAAACAAAAGCACCCGAAAATTTCTCGAACCATAGAAAAACACCTCAATAGTATTAACCAAATTGAATTGCCTTTTTTTACCAATGACTATCAAACCGAAAAAAATCAAGCCAGCCCATCTGAGCCAGTAACTATTAAACCAGAAAATAAAGAATTAGAAATAGAAGTTAAATCTGAACCTGCCTCACCAGAAAAACCGCCAATAAAACCCATCTTTAAGCCCTTTATCTTTAGCCCTGAAAAACCCAAAAAAAGCAACAAACAAGAATGGTTCCATGCCGCAAAAATAGGCAATTTAGGCGGTTTGAATCGCATGATTATCCAAGGCATTGATATTAACTGTATTGATGAAAAAGGCTGTACCGCTTTAATTCGGGCTTGTGGTCACTCAAGACGAGCAGTAGTATCATTCTTGTTGCAACAAAACGCCGATGTTGAAATGCGCTCACACAATGGCAGCACTGCTCTATCATCAAGTATTATTGGTAATTGCAGAAGAGTGGCAGGGTTATTATTAGACAACGGTGCCTATCCAGGCGGCTTGGGCCCGTCAAATTACAGTTATGCGACAATCGCAGCAGCGCAATGGAACGATGCCATGTTAAGTATTTTGTACCGAAATGACTGTGATATTTTCATTGTCAATTCTCAAGGTCAAAACTTATTGCACATCATTGCATTGGCAGCAGAATACTACAACAATATTAACAATGCCAAATCCTCTCTACAATTTTTACTCGATCACGGCATGGATATCAATGCGAAAGATGAACAAGGCAACACTCCTTTGATGATCCTGTGTGGCACACATCAAAAGAAATATGAAGTTGACGATAGAAACATCGCCTCAATTGCACACTGTTTAATTAAACTGGGCGCAGCACCTGCCATAACCAATGCAGCAGGGAAGTCAGCCATTGATGCTACCCGTTTACACAAATTACAACAAACCAAAGGTGTACTAATGAACGCCCTATCTTGGAACACGGAATAAATATTCACCCAATGCCTTTATCTAAAACACAAATCCAAAAAATATTTGCCTCTCACCATCATATGGTGACTAAAGCGGTATCCATACTGAGACCAGAAATAAAAGGACTGACAGCCGAAGATGTAGAACAAGAAGCCTGTATTCGACTATTAAAATTGATAAAAAGTGACCGCGAAATTGAAATCTCTTCGTCTTATATATATAGGATGACAGCTAACATAATTATCGACCTAGTTCGCAAGAATAAAAGGCACACACATGAAACGCCGATTTCTGATGAATTAGAGGATGATTACAATGTAAATTTTGTATCTGAAAGCAAATTGCCCGAACAACAACTGGCAAACGAACATTCGATAGAAAGTATTTTGAATGTGATTGAAACACTTTCTGAAAACAGAAGAGTCGCTGTCAAACTAAGATTACAGGGATTTAAAAACAAAGAAATAAGCGACATGACTGGCTGGTCACACAACAAAGTAGAAAGCCTTTCTAAAAGAGGCTTGAAAGATTTAAGAAGTAAATTAATAGACTTAGGCATTGAATATGAAACTGACTGAACAACAACTGGCACAACTATTTAAACAGAGCAAAGCTCAAAATGCAGATTTTTGCGTTGATTCTGGTATCGATTCTGACCTGGATAGCTTGTTGAATTCAACAGCCGCTTCAAATAAGCGCATCAATGATGTTGAAACAATTGCAAACAACAATATGCTTAGTGCCAGCTATCAAGTGATTAATCAACTAAAAAACTGGTCCAAGGATGTTAGTGTCGATTTAAATACTGAATTGAACAAGCCGAGTGTATCATCTTCCTTCTTTACGTCATCTTCCTTCTTTACTTTTGCTTGGCTTAAACCAACATTGGCAACAGCTGTACTGGCAGTAGGTGTTTATTTTGTTATTCCAAGTTTAGACTCACCTGTTAATCCTATACAAATCAGCCCGAATCAAACGATGCAAACGATGCAAACGATGTTTTCTGGAAGTTTTGAAAAAGGCAAGCAACAAATTTTGCCAACAAAACCCCAAGTAAAATCAGATGTTATCTACAAAGGTGGTTTTGGTTAGTTCTCATATCTAGTGCTTGACCGAGAAAGAATATTCTACTGCGGAAAAGTTGGATTTTACGCGTATCGTCCTGATACTTGCCTACATCCATGTAGGTTTACCGCATGAAAATCGTTTCCTGAAGGATTTTTGTCAAAATTCCTCCTTATCCTCGTCAAATAGCCAGCTATTCTT
>CAZLZZ010000154.1:0-5085 GCA_964564165.1 uncultured Alcanivoracaceae bacterium
TGAAGGAGAAGTTAAGTTGCGTTGTCCAGTGGGATTATATTGTGATGCGCAGCGCAAAGAAGCGATTAAACATTTTGCCTCAAGAAAAGCCCTGGATATTGAAGGATTGGGAGATAAATTGGTTGAATTAATGGTTGATGAAGGACTGATAAAAACTCCAGCAGATTTATTTCTCCTGCACAAACAAGACTTGATTAATTTAGAACGCATGGCAGAAAAATCAGCCAACAATTTATTGCAGTCCATAGATTCAAGCAAGCACACACAACTGGATAAATTTATCTATTCACTGGGTATTCGTGAAGTGGGAGAAGCCACTGCCATGACCCTGGCCAGCCAATTAAAAAGTATTGAAGCTATTGGAAACAGTACCGTAGAAGAGCTAGAAGAATTGCCAGATATTGGCCCGATTGTTGCCAAAAAAATCCGACAATTCTTTGCAGATGATCATAACCTAACAGTTATTCAGAAATTGCTAGAAGCAGGCATCACTTGGGATGAGATAGAAACCCCAACGGCAGAGTCTCAACCCTTGCTTGGAAAAACTATCGTGCTCACAGGTTCATTATCACAATTCACCCGAGCCACCGCCAAAGACAAGCTCATTAAGCTTGGTGCCAAAGTTGCAGGTTCGGTATCCAAAAATACTGATATTTTGATAGCAGGAGGAAATTCTGGTTCTAAGCTGGTTAAAGCTGGGAAGTTGGGTGTTGAAATTAGGGATGAAGACTGGTTGTTGGGATTGTGATAGTTGTTGATTCAACAACTCAGTCATCATTTCTTGTAGTTTGATTTGCGCCCTCTTACACCCTGTTTTACAGGCCTGGTTAGATTTATTTACATACTCAATCTACTTTTGTTTATAATTTTCCAACATACCTATAACTTTATTATTTATCGCTTTTGAGTTCTTCGTGATACTTGAAAATGGTTTGTTATCTTTAATAATTTTACAAGTTGTCTGCCATGCTAATTCTTCCTGTTCGATAGAAGTGAAAAATTTTCCTAGATTCTGCTCTTGTTCTTTTTGTTTGTTTTTCTCATTTATTTCCAACAACTCCAATTGTTTCTCGATAGTTTGACAGTGTTGGCCTATTTCGATGACTTCATTGCTATTACACTTTGCTAAACCTTGTTTAAATTTAGCATAATCATTCTCTTGACATGCCATAATTATTTCGTGGACTTGAAAAGGTGTATCGTCACTATAATACATACTTCCCTTATTGATGATTGAATTGGCTTTATCAAACTGGTTGTTGTGTATAAAAGCTTCAGATAAAAAAGTAAATTCATCCAAATGTATAAAAAAATTATTATTGCTAGTTAACTGATCGAAGTCAGTTCTATGGCAGTTTTTTACATCGACTCCCCAAGAAAATTTACATATATTTTCTATTGCATCATTATGTCTTCCCTGAGCAATACGTAATTTTGCGATAACCATCCATAACATTTGCCTAACAGGATGACTTTTGTCGATATATTTGTTAATATTTCTTAAATTTGTTTCAGCTTCTCTAAATTTTCCTTCATCAATCAAGATGTTGTTTTTAGCAACATCTTCAAAGATTTCATCAATTTTTTTGACTAATTTTTGTATATCTGGAAACTCTTCATCAGGAGTCGATGGCGGGGCATCTTCTCGATAAAACTCTTTTCTATATGCTTCAATATTCACTTTCCGTACGTCTGCTCGCAGATGTTTGCGTTTTTTGTCATTAAGCCAAGTTCCAATTTTCAAAGATACTCCAGATGATATTTTCATAATAAATGCAGTTAAAATACCTTTTACTAAATCGTTTTGTCCTGTTTTAGCAACTTCCTTATTAACCCAGTTCTGAAAAACAGGTTGAATTTTTTTTATATACACATTTGAAAGTTTAACTATTTCTTTGTTTTTTTCTTCGTAGGCTAGTAGCACACTAAACATTTGATCTGCTGCCTCAATAGGGTAACCAGTCAATGAAATTAAATCCATTGAGAAAAAATCTGCTTCACCTTCATTCTTTTGGGATATTTTAGGATTAATTAAATCCCTTTTGGCAGACACCATTAACTTGCCAATTAATAGCGCTTTTGCAACCTCTTTATTCGATGATTTGGTCGAACGCATATTTAACTTTTTATCAGTAGTATTAAAGCGAAGCCCTGACAAAAATGTAACTGTACTTGCAATATTGCTAAATTTTTTTAAGGCAGAAGTTTGTAGTTTACGATCAACGTTAGTATCAGGGTGTTTTAAAATAAGGTGGGCTAATTCATGTGCGATTACAGTGGCAACTTCGCCAACTGACTGCGTATCTATGATCCATTGAGTGGTCAACAAAATATTATTATTGCGTGTGCTATGTGCATTCAATGACTGGCTGTGGATTACATATAAGCCAAGATTTTGTTTTAAATCATCACTAATTAGGCCGGGCCTATCCTCATCAAGTTTTCTCAACATATCTTGAACAATATTATCAAAATAGGCTTGGGTTTTCCCACCAATATAATACTGCCCTTCAAAGTCAGATGATCTAAAACTTAACAATACATTTGTATTTTTTTTACTTTTCTTTTCATTTTTTTTGGCGATTAAATGAAAATTGTCAATTATTTTTTGTTTTGGTATTTTAGGTTTTTTGGCGAATATAATATTTGCCTGTAGAAGACCATATATCACACATAAACAAAGTGTAAATTTTTTCATCATTTCTCACAAATAGAAGTTGTCATGGCTATTTTTCTGTTTTTATTTTGGTTGCTTGCACTACATGGTATTCCCGTTGCTGTTCTTTTATCGAATGATTTGTCTAATATTACTTTGGCCCTGGAGAATGTAACCAACCTGTTTTTATAGTTTATTACTAAATGTTCATTTGAGCCTCCTGCCGTTCCAACTACTTCAAGTTTTGTGGGTTCTCCCAATTCAATTGTATTAATTTTTATACGTTGTTCTGTATTTGGGTTTTTGTAATCAAAAAGAGTGATTTGTTCGGTTTTAAACTTCATTACAGGATAATTGTCACTCATGCCACTTTGAGAAGAGGCATTGTTTATAAAAAGAATAACAGTAATAATAAGCAGCAGTAGGTGTTTCATATATTGTCTCCAGTTGATTTGATTTTAGTTTTAGGTTTTGATCCAATCTCTGTTTTCGATTTAAAAATCTTGATTAATAATAAAAGAATAAGAGAGTAAGTAAACACATAAAAGAATAAGTTTGTAGCAAGTAATCCGATGACATTACTTGGATCGTTACGTAAGAGTATGTGGGAAATATAAATTCCTACTAAGATCACTATTGAGCAAAGTAGTATTAAGAAAAATGATATGTACATTGATTTTTTGGCAGTTTTTTTGTTTTTTGCGTCTTGTGTAGATTCGTCAAACTTCAAATACAAGAAAAGATTAAATGCGAGAATGAATATTTCGATTAAATCACCTGAGTCTAAATTAAAGAATAATGTTTTAGAGTCACTGTGTTTAAAATATTTATTGTCATATTTAATTAAATTATCCAATGCCATCGCATGTACAAAGACCCCAGGAATTTGCCCATATATGGGGTTTTGAAAAAAATCTTTGTCTGCTACTCGTTCGTTCCCAAAAAAAACTATGCGACCACCAAACTTTTTTTTAGCCTCTTCATTAGTTAAAAACATATTATTAGTATTGTATTTATCTAAATAGGGCTTGTCATCATAACTACTATCACAAATTGCTATGGCTAAACACAGTCCTTTAAAAAATTTCGCAAAAATAGAGGAAGGTTCACTTGAAGGCCTGCTGGGCCATTTGATAAACATAGGAGTAAAAAATTCATCCGAATTATATAGATCTTGATAAATTTGAAATGCTGCCATAGTTTTTCCTTCTGAATCCTTGGCGGGATAAAATCCATCTTCCATTTCCCACTCAATAGCAACTGGAGTAATTAAGCTACTGATTTCAGGGTCGGAGTCGTAATTTCTTATACCATAAATTTTTATGTTCTCACTTTCTGTATTTTTGATATTTTTGGCGTAGTTAATGGCCTCAATAAATTCATCTTTAAATGTTGAATCTTTACGTACAATAAAATTTATATCGAAAAATATAGCTTTAGGGTGATAATCAGCAATATATTCTAACCACCCAGCATAGTCGCGATAAGTTGGAGGCCAATACCTTGCACTATCTTCATTGGTGTTAATGACCACAATATCATCAGGCTCTCTAGGATAAAAATAAGAAGAAAATCGAGTGCTAACATCTCGGCTCATTTCATTGGTATAGCTTTCTAGATTTAGTATATCAAGAATAATAAATAAAAAAATAACCAAAGCCCCAGTTATTATTTTAGCTGTTAATGGTTTGTTAAAAAATGTATTACTCATTTGTGGATTTTTATTAGTGTTATCTTTAAATCTTAACATAAAGCCGCCAGTGATGTCAATGGATGTTCTGTCCTGTAAATTATTTACATTTTTATTCGTTTTGTAATTACTCACGCGGCAATATTTTAAAAAAATTTAATTACTCGACAAAATTTATCACTATTTATTCAAGTTTACTGAACAATATTTCTAAAAAAATGGTTTCACATCTTGGATAAATTTCTTGACATCTAATTTTTCAAGTTTTAAAACTAAGGCTTGGTTGAGATGATGAGTAAGAATTGATGTGTTTTTTCGCTGTGCCGCCGTGCTACTCGATAATGCTTTTAATTAATGAAACGGGTGTAAATTCAGATTAGTGTGGAGCTAAACCAACGTTTTAGATATGAGTTCTTGTGATTATGATAGTTGGCTGTGGAAGTTTTGCATTTCGGTTAAACGAGAAACAGTTCTTTGCATCTCGAAACTCAATTCATCGCCTTTGTATATTTCTGTAAATTCAACAGTTGATAACACATGCAATGGGGTGTTAGCATCATAGAGCACGTCAATCAGTGTGATAAACCGTCTGGCGGTGTTTCTATCATCGGTTTCTATCGCTGCGTTAATGACCATAAAAATCGATTGGTATTGCTGGGTTAATTGAATATAATCGCTGGCATTTCTGGGTTGCATGCACAAGGTTTCGAATTCAAACATGATGTGTTTGGAACATCTT
>CAZLZZ010000154.1:5095-7506 GCA_964564165.1 uncultured Alcanivoracaceae bacterium
GTTGGCGTTTATTGATTTGGATGGGAGAAATGTGTAGATCACTATATACTACTTATAATAAAAAAAAAAACTCAAAATCATTGTTGTTTTGTTCGTCGATGGGTGTAAACCACTTTTTGTTTTGATTGGAGGATTGTATTCTGTAATCAAGATTACCATCTAGTTGCATGATTTTCATATGGTTTTGCATCCACCTGATGGCGGGAATAAATTTTCCCCTTTGTAAGCCGCCGGCATAGAGGTCAATGGGGTTTACATTGGATGTGGTGACAAGGCTGATGTTGTTTTCTTCTAGGGCAAATAGTATTTTTGCCAGTAGCATAGCGTCGGTAATATCGTGTACCAAAAATTCATCTAGACACAAGATGTTTATCTCAGAAGACAGTCGTTTAATCACTAAGTCAATGGGGTTTTGTTGGTTTTTTATGCTTCTTAATTGTTGGTGAAGCCACAACATGAAAGCGTGAAAATGTTGTCTGCGGATTTGTTTTGGGTCGATCGTTTCAACGAACAGATCCATTAGGAATGTTTTGCCGCGTCCAACTGAGCCAAAAATATACAAGCCATAAAATTTAGACTGTGTCATGAAAAACCACTTTTTCTTGGGTTTCACTAAATTTTGATACAAATCTTGGAAAGCCAAGACCACTTCGTTTTGCAAAGTGTCTTGTTGGATTTCTCCTGTTTCTAGTTTGTTGGTATAAACCTGTAAAGGATTCATTTATTCGTCAGCGCTTTCTTCTGTTTTGGGCCGTTGTCTTAAAATGCCATTCTTAATCGCACCTTTCAAATCAATCAGACGTCGGTGGAAAAAGTGACCGGCTTTAAATGTAACCAGTTGTGGTCTGGGTTCTAACGAATTGACATAGTCATAAACCGCCTTAGGGGTGACGACATCATCGTCTTCTCCTTGAATGACTAACCACGGGCATTCTGGAATGGGCAATTCGGTATAATCATAACGCTCAACGGGTGGTGCTACCGTTAAAAACTGCGAAGGGTTGATTTCAGGACAAGCCCGAAGTGCGGAATAAGAGCCAAATGAAAAACCTGCCAGCCAGAAGTCAAATTCAGGAAAAATTTCTTTCGCCCAGTGATAAATACTAATTAAGTCGTCGGTCTCACCAATGCCATTGTCGTGTTCTCCTTCTGATTCTCCTACTCCTCTGAAGTTAAAACGAATCGTGTGGCAGCCCAGTTCTCTAAAAGATTTTTCAATCATGTGGGTGACTTTATTGGTCATGGTTCCACCAAACAAGGGGTGAGGGTGGCAGATAATGCCGACGGTTTTGCGGTCTTCAATATCGCTGGAAGGGGTTCCAGAAAGGCATTCTATCTTGCCGATGGCACCTTGAATAAAGAATGTTTTTTCTGGGAATTGTTTGGGGTTTTCTATCATTTCGTAGTTTGATATCTATTAAAGATGAGGATTGTATCATTTTATCGGGTATGTGTGCCTCATTCCAGTTAGTGCATGTCCGAGAATATAAAAAATAACTTATCACCAGCGAGGTAACAGTGCGTTTTTTTATTTGCTACACATTCTAAGTGATTGCACTCCTATTTACGTTTGGCTAATGTGATTTGGGGTATAATAAAAAAACTAATGCTATGATGGCATGGTTAGTCACTTATCAGATTTAGAAATATCAATGCCCAAAACACTGCCAAAAAAAGAAATTAAGAAAGAAATCAAGAATCAGGTGTCTTTTCATAGATTTTTATTTAAAAAAAAGTTTGCTCACATGACGTTGTTGGGTTTTTCTGCTGGCGTTCCCTTGTACTTAATTTTTTCGTCGTTGTCTTTATGGCTTGATCAAGTGGGTATAGCCAAAACATCTATAGCCATGTTTAGTTGGGCTGCTTTAGGTTATTCGTTTAAGTTTTTATGGGCACCTTTGGTTGATAAACTTCCTTTGCCTTTTTTTACTAAGTTATTAGGGCAAAGAAGAAGCTGGTTGCTGGTTACTCAGTTGTTTATTATTTCTGCAATCATATGGATGGCGTTGATTGACCCTGCAGCTGGCGATAGTCAAATTACAAGGATGGCTTTTGCTGCTGTTTTACTGGGGTTTTCATCGGCTACTCAAGATATTCTAATAGATGCTTGGCGTATTGAAGCGTCAAATGAGCAAGACATTGCGATTTTGTCATCCTTGTATATAGTTGGGTATCGAATAGGCATGATCACCTCAGGGGCCGGGGCTTTGTTTTTAGCTCACTACTTTGGAACAAGTCTTGATAGCTACAATTATCAAGCATGGCAATACAGTTATTTAATTATGGCAATGTTAATGTTAATTGGGTTGGTTACTACTCTGTATATAAAAGAGCCAGCCTCAGAATGCCAACATAACTATGATGCCAAGGACTATATGGCAATATTGTTGGTTTTTGTTATTGCAGTTATT
>CAZLZZ010000155.1:0-7437 GCA_964564165.1 uncultured Alcanivoracaceae bacterium
CCAGGAACGGTTCTGTTGATTAGCCATGATCGAGATTTTATCGATAACATTGCCACCCAAACCTATGTGTTTGAAGAAAATGCACATGTTCAGGAATATGTAGGTGGTTACCAAGATTACTTAATGCAAAGACCAGAAATACACAAGGCTGTCGTACCAAAAGGAAAAAAAGGCAAGCCAAGCAATAAAACAAAACCTGATGTTAAAAAGTTATCATTTAAAGACCAATATGAGTTAGATAATCTTCCCAAAGAAATAGACAAGTTAGAAATACAACTTAAAGAATTGAACAATACAATGGCTGAATCTGATTTTTACCAAAAAGACACTCACACGGTTAAACAGACTACTCAACGACAGCAGAAAATATCTGATGAATTGAAAATAAAATATGCCAGATGGGGCGAGTTAGAAGCTTGACATATCTCTGTAGGAGTACGATTTATCGTTAATATTAAGACGACGCGATAGATGGTTGCTTTTATGTGAATTGTTGTGGGATTTACCTAGAATGGCAAGAAAATTGTTGTCTATACTGAGTTGGTGAGAGTTTTAAGTGTTTCCTGAAATTGTGCCTTAATGTTTCTGGTTTTTCAAAACCTGAATTATAGGCAACCATATCAATTGAGTCATTGGTTTGCTCCAACAATCGTTTGGCTAAATGCAAGCGTTGTTGGTTTAACCACTCTTTTGGACTCATATTAAGCGACGCCCTAAATTTGCGATCAAAAGTTCGGCGTGACATATTGGACTTAATTGCCATGATGTTAATATCAATTTTATTGGACAGTTGAGATAACGCCCAGTCAAGAGTCGCAGCAAATTGATTGGGCTTTTCTATAATAGGCGTTTCTACAAATTGTGATTGACCACCATTTCGCTGGGCTGCTAAAACCATTCTTCTAGCTGATTGATTGGCAATTTGATATCCAAAATCATCACGAATCACCTCTAAACACAAATCAATTGCTGAGGAACTGCCAGCGGAACAGCCTACTTTTCCATCGTATTGGTACAAGACATCTTGTTTGTATTGAATATGTGGGAAACTCTTTTTAAATACATCTGCATATAACCAATGGGTAGTTGCTGATCGACTATGAAGCAAGCCTAGTTCTGCCAATACAAAGGCACCAGTACACAAAGAAATCACTCTACCGTTACGGCTATATAGATTCAATATCGCATTAGACATATTTGGTTTTAATTTTAATTTACTAAAAGACCAACTGGGGATAATAACCATGTCATAACCGTCAAGATTTTCTACTTGCATTACTTCAATATTTACGTTTGTTTGGCTATTGATCTTTAGAGGAGATGTGTAAAAACTAACCACGTCGGTTTGATACCAATCCTTAATTTCAGGACGCTTGCTACCAAATAAATCTGTGGCGCAAGCAAGTTCAAATAATGATAAATTTGGTGATACAAGTATTGCTACTTTTTTCATAAATTATAAATTCTTAAAATTGGCTGAATATTAACGCACATTGTCTATAAAGCCAATTATATAATTAAATTAAATCATCATAATGGAACCTGTGGTGTTTTTACAATTTTTTGACAGTTTCAAAAGTTGTGTAAATATTTCACTTATATTTAATTAAAAATTAGGAAAATAAAATGATTACAACAGAAACCCTATTGTTATTCCTTGCGACAACATTTGTTGTTGTTCTTTCACCAGGTGTTGCAGCGATAGCTGTAACAGCTGAAGCTGCATCTAACGGATTCAAAAGATCAATCTGGGTTGTACTTGGTATAGCAACAGCAAATATTGTCTTTTTTGTTTTATCGGCTACTGGTATAGCTGCGCTTATAATCGCTTCTCATACCATTTTCACAGCAATAAAATGGGTAGGTGTCTTATATCTTCTGTATCTTGGATTGGGTGCGGTTTTTAGTGACTCCGGCCCTATAAAAATCAACCCTTCAAAGAAAGAAGAAGGTAAGCTACATAAAGTGTTTTTAAGAGGTTTTATTTTGGAAATAGCTAATCCCAAAGCACTAATATATTTTTCAGCATTGCTACCACAGTTTATCAATATATCTAATCCAATAATTCCTCAACTTGGAATATTGTGTGCAATAACAATTTTCATAGATTTTTTTTGCTACTCTCTATATGGCTACCTTGGCCATAAATCTATTAATGTAGGAATAAAACCTATGGCGATTAAAATAATTAATAGAACAGCCGGTGGTATGCTAATCTTTGCAGGATTTAAAATGGCAACAGTAGAACGCTAACAAAACCCATTGATGACAGTCACTTGTAGAGGATTTGAAATCATCAAATGACATTAAAGTTTGAAGGTGGTAAGATTGAAGTTGTTTTAATCTAGATTAATAGAAGCATTTACAATGAATAAACAAGCGATAAATTTAAAAAACAAATTATCAAAGTTCGATGACCATTGGAAACAGAGAGTCATAGCAGAGATGAATGATTATCAGTTCAAGCTGGTTAAGCTAAAAGGCGAATTTGTCTGGCATAGCCATGCCGATACTGACGAAACATTTATCGTGATAGAAGGCAGTTTAGACATTGAGTTTAGAGACGGCAAAGTCATTTTAGAAAAGGGAGAAATGTATGTTATTCCTAAAGGCGTTGAACATAAACCAGTGGCACATGAAGAATGCCATGTAATGGTTATAGAGCCCAAGGGTGTAATCAATACTGGTGATGAAGACAGTGAGTTAAAGGCTCAAAATGATGTGTGGATATAAATAATATAGAAATTTAACAGCACACATTTTCCTATGTCGGAACAATGATTGGGAAAATTCAATCACAATCTACCATTGTAGGGGCGGCGATTTATCGCGTCCGTTCTTTCAGACAAGCTATTGTGTCAAACATAGACGCAATAAACTGATGATAATCGCCGTCTCTACAGCTAAACTATTTACCCAAATATCCCTTCCAATAACTTTTTCTTGATTTTTTCTTTATCAGATTCTGGTTCTTTCTCATCCTTATTTTCTGCGCCGCCAGAGTTTTCTCCGTCCTTTGTTGATGTTCTATTTTCGTCCTTATCTTTTCCGAATAAAGAGTCCATCAATTTGCCTTTAAGCTTATCTTTTTCTTTGTCAATGCGTTCTTTTTGAGAGGCGAATAATAGTTTTTTGGCATCAATTGAAATTTTGGGTTCAAAAAGTGAACCACTAAGACTAACAGGAATAGCCAAGTTTAATAACTTTTCATACTTGTCAGAAATCAGTTGCTCAGGAATATCAAGCAACATTGGCTCAATAGTGCCGTTGATAGTCATGTTGACCAAGTCAATGGTTAAATCCCCATCAATTTTTAGAAAAGGCGATTCAATTTTCAACGTGTTAGTGGTTAATATACCTTGATTAATATCCGCATCAATTTGCATCAGTGCAAAATTGGTTTTCTTTTCACCATCAACAGCGTCTTGTTTAACATCAGGATTAATCATGCTTAAGCCTTTTTGCATCATTCCAAATACATCAACACCATAAATAGCACCATCAACTAATGTGTAATTGATTTTCCCGTGAGTGGTTTTTAATGGCACATCACTAAAAGGTTTATCAATATTAAGCTTAACCTTTAAATCGCCAATACCGGTTAATAATTGACTACCAGCCAAATCGGTCAACAAAGGTCCTGCATGAATCTTATCCATGTTGTGTTCAATAATAACCTTATTGATGGTTGCTTTAGTATCCACCTTAATGGCTGTAATCAATAGCCCTTTGTAAAAGTCTGCCTTAATCGGCGACATCACCAGTTTTGGGCCGTTGGTTTTAACTGTAACTTTCAAGTTTTCAACAGTTGTACCACTGGCAAGCAACTTGTCGATAGCCAATGAGCCGCTTAAGTTGCCAAAGTCAATGTCTGGTGTTTGTGAAGCTGTGGAAGCTGTTAAATCTTGCGACGAGCTAGCAGTTTCTTCATTGCCCATAAATGCATCGACATTAAAAGTATTCATGTGTAACTTAAATGTACCTTGCATTTTTTCAAGGTTATTAATATTTGCCTCACCATTAACAACAGTATCGGCATAATTTATCTTAAGGTTTGATAAAGCGATGCGATTAGCGCCCATAGACCACGAGCCAGAACTGCTAAAGTCGCTAAATGTATCATTGGTGACGAAATAAGCACCAGTCATTTTTTTCAAAAATTTATTCAAGTCAAAAGCACCTATTTGATAAGTGCCTGAAAGTTGACTGGAGGCTTTACTGATGTTTTTACCGGTTACATCGGTTAGTATTTTTGCAACACCCAGGGCAACAAGTAACTCCGGGAAATGTAATGTATCTTTGCCTAAATCGATCTTCCCAGGTTTTTGCAAAGTAAGTTCAAGTGGCATAACACTGTCTGTACTAAGCTTTCCCTTTACAATAAAATTATTTAACTCTGCAACTATTCCAGCATCACCCAACAGATTTTTAGCCAGAATATCGGCATTGATATTCACATCGAGACCCGTATCTGGCATCTCAAGGCGCAATGAAACATCAAGCTTTACAGGGGAGGTATTGTTTATTGCACCCGTGACCAAATTGAATTGCGTGACAACTGCATTTGTGTTTGTTTGTAAATCGGTATAGTTTAGGTTGATATTTTTTAAATCAACTCCAGCAATATTCAGTTGCCCTGATGAATCGCTAGAGACTGATGAATCATCGGCACTGCCGGCTTTTTCGAGATTGGACAAAATACTTTGCCAGTTGCTGTTGCCCTTTTTGGTGATTTGTAAATTGATTTGAGCATCTTCAATAGCCACACGACCAATTTCGATATTTTTAGAAAGAAGTGGCATGATTTTAACACGCGCGGTTAGTTTTTGGATTTCGGCCAATGATTTTCCCTTAAAGCCCTTTTCATTGTCTAGTTTTACATCATTTAAAGTTAAAGCCAACCAAGGAAAAACCGTCCACTCAATTGGTCCATCAAGGTGGATTTCTCTACCTATTTGGTCTTTAACTGTGTTAGCAATAGTGTCTTTGTAGTCATTGGGGTCAATCACCATAGGCAATACAAAGGCTGCAATAACAATAAGAAGTACCAGTGTGACAGCAATGCGAAGTAACCATTTAATTAATTTTTTCATAACCATGCTTATAATTTGTAGATGGTGCTAGAATAACACATTAACCGTTAAAAAATGTGACAAATGTTAAACTATTGCATAAGCTGTTTAAGTTACCTATTGCCTGTGTATCGTTATAGGAAAATCGAGCTATTACAGGTTTACATCCAACAACTTTGTGAAATCCTGTAGAAGAACAATCAGAAGAATAATGGACACAGAAGAATAATGGACACGCATAAATTAAAAGTTCAAATCTACGTAAATACCTAAATTAAGAGTTTGCCATGTGATAAAATGGTACTTGAGTTTAGGTAATAACTTAAGAGAAAAATAAAAATTATGAAAACATTATATACACCCGCAATAACAGTAATGCTGTTTTTTAAAATTTTATTCCCCAATACAGTGCTTGCTGAATACTCCTTATTTGATACAAGTTACTTACATGAAATCAGAATATCATCGACTAATCCAGATTTTTGGCAACAACTGGATGATGACTATAATGCTTGGTTAGATGGTGCGGTTGATGATATACCTTACTTACAAGCAACTGTTGAGATTGATGGTATTAGCATGGACAATGTTGGGGTGAGACAGAAGGGTTTTTCATCAAATTTTTTGATTAATACAACAAAAAAACCTTTAAAACTTAACTTTGGTAAATTTTCAATGGATGGAGAGCGTGAATTTGATGGGGTTAGGAAACTTAATTTGATGAATGGACTGGGAGACCCTGTGATAGTCAAAGACAAGTTAGCATATGACATGTTTAGAATGCACGGTGTTCCGGGGCCCAGAGTTTCCCATGCTGAAATTCACGTTAATGATACATTTTGGGGTATTTATGCCTTGATTGAACAAATTGATAAAAGATATTTGAAACGCAATTTTGCCAATAATGATGGTAATTTATGGAAAAACAAAGACAGTTCTAATCTTTCATGGCAAGGAAAAGATCCTGCCAGCTATACCTTTGAGTTGCAAACCAATGAAACGGCAAATGATTGGAGTAAATTTTTAGGTTTTGTAGATTTTATCAACAACTCAAGTGACGCAGACTTTGCAAATCAACTCGCAGATATTTTTGTGTTGGATGAATACTTGAGAATTTTAGCTATTGATATTTTGTAACTATTTAGCGAGTTTAAACTCATTTATGTAAGTTGTTGATTTATAAGACTTTGAAAGCATGGATTCTTTCGGGAGTTTACATGGACGTATTTACGTGTCCTTATAAATCAATAACTTATAGCTAATTTTAAGAATACGCTAAATAGTTACGATATTTTCATCAATAACTGGGATTCTTACCTCATCCATGGTCGCAATTGGTACTTATATCATGAACCTAAAAAAGATAAAATCCATTGGGTTCCTTGGGATTATAACTTGGCTTTTGATCGAAACTCCGCAGGTAGTGTTGATATAGCTTTGGTGCAAGATACGTTTCCGCTTGGTGATGACAAAGTCTTAGTAAGACGTGTTTTTGAAGTTCCTGAATTCAAAGAAAGAATTTTTGATTATATGTGCGAAATTTTAGAGGTAAATTTCACCAGCGATAGAATTAATCCAATGCTTGATAGTCAACTTGCTTTGGTTATTAACGATTGGGGAGCAAGCAATGACTTTCTTACTGTCGGTACTTTAAATGACTTTATCGATGGTGTCACTTGGTTTGGAATATTTGGCCGTGTTTTTCAGAGTATTAAACATTTTGTTACTGACAGGAGCAATGTAGTAGTTAATGAATTGATAGCAGAAGGGCACACCTGCATCCCTTTGGCAACATCAATAAATCCTCAAGATGTCGTGATTAATGAATTTATGGCAAGCAATGAAACCGGTAGCCCTTGGTCAGATCAAGATGGTGATTTTGATGATTGGATAGAGCTATATAACAATACCTCAAGCCCGATTTCTTTAGAGAACTATTTTTTAAGTAATACAGATACATTTATGCATAAATGGGAGCTACCTGCCGATGCAGTTATTCCTGCAAATGGTCTCCTCATTATCTGGGCAGACAAAGATCCTCATCAAGTTGGACTGCATGCAAAATTTAGCCTGCCTAAAAGTGGAGGTAATATTTATTTGTCTTATCTTGATGGTAGCTTGATAGACTCGGTTAATTTTGGCACTCAGGCAACCAATCAAAGCCTATCAAGAATTCCTAATGGCACTGGTGATTTCACCATATCCCAAGTGACTTTTAATGCTGAAAATACGGGAGGAGATTTAATTTTTTTCTCAGGGTTTGAGTAGAACAGCCGATATGAGTTTTCGCGTTGTGATTTTAACGTAACATAATTAGTGGTTGACCGAAAAATCAAAATTCCCAATTAAATTCTGATTCCAACTG
>CAZLZZ010000156.1:0-7338 GCA_964564165.1 uncultured Alcanivoracaceae bacterium
CAACAATAGGCGAATTGGATAAACTGTCTTTGGATTATTTGCGCTCGCGAGGAATACCCAAAGAACAAGCCAAATTTATGCTGATAGAATCGTTCCTACAAGATGCCAATATTTTTAAAACAGAAGATTATTTAGACAGAATAGAATTATGAGAAGAGAAGACTTTCCTTGTTTGAATGTAAAAGTGCACAATAAGCCATTGGTTTATTTTGATAATGCTGCCACAGCTCAACGCCCACAGTCGGTTATTGATGCTGTCACAAATTATTACAGCAAAGCCAATGCCAATGTACATCGAGGCGTACATACCTTAAGCAACAATGCGACCGATTTATTTGAACAAGCTCGAATTTCGATGGCAAAGCTAATAAACTCTCCCAGTGAAAAGAACCTTATTTTTACCCGTGGCTCAACCGAAGGTATCAATTTAGTGGCACAAACTTTTGCCCGTTCAAGAATAGCAAAAGGCGATGAGCTAATTGTAACAGAAATGGAACATCATTCTAATATTGTCCCATGGCAGTTGCTGTGCGAACAAACTGGAGCGATTCTTAAAGTTTTGCCCTTTGATGACAATGGTGAATTGTTGGTTAAGCAACTAGATGGCTTGATTACTAACAAAACAAAAATGATAGCAGTAGTACATGCCTCAAACTCACTTGGAACCATCAATCCAATTAAACAAATAACCAAGATTGCTCACGCACGCAATGTACCAGTTTTGGTCGATGGTGCCCAAGCCATGGCACATATAAAAGTTGATGTGCAAGACCTTGATGTTGATTTCTATACCATTTCCGGGCACAAAATGTATGGCCCAACTGGTATTGGAATGCTCTATGGCAAGATGCAACATTTAGATGCCATGCCTCCCTATCAAGGTGGTGGAGAAATGATTAGTCATGTCTCTTTCGAGAAAACTGTTTACAATGCTGTGCCTGCCAAATTTGAAGCGGGCACTCCAAATATCGCAGGAGCTATTGGGCTTGGAGCAGCCGCAGACTATATTCTTAAGCACGGTATAGAGAATATTCACAAAGCCGATACGCAATTGCTACATTACGCCACCAAAAAGCTTTTAAAAGTTGCAGGCTTGCGCATTATCGGGACAGCCGAACACAAAGTATCTGTTATCTCATTCACCCTAAAAGGCGTACACCCGCATGATCTAGGAACCATTCTTGATCATTACGGAATTGCCATCCGAACCGGCCATCACTGCACCATGCCAGCGATCAAATATTTTGGAGTGGCTGCAACGGCCAGAGTTTCATTTGCTTTTTACAATAGCAAAGATGAAATTGATTATTTTATAGAAAGCCTAGAGAAAGCAAGAGAGATGTTTTTGTAATCTATACGCAAAAAAAGCATGAGGATTAATTTGAACAATATCCAAACAAACCCTCTATGTAGAGACGGCGATTTATCGCGTCTATTTCCTTGATATTAGATTTTCGCAATACCCGCAATACCGTTCGTAAAAGTGTGTCTAATGCTGTAAGCACCTAAAGCTGCGTTATCATGTTTTTGTCGACCATAAAACTAACTCCATATTGTTAACATGAAATGCCGGTATTCTATCACTGTTTTCAGTGGCAAAATCCTATAATTGTCTTAGTGAAATTAAAGTCAAGATTATTTCTTCAATAATTTATTAACAGTGTTTACTACATTTTCTACAGTAAACCCAAAGTGTTCAAATAAAACCGCCCCTGGTGCTGACTCACCAAAAGTATCTTGTGAGATAATAGCCCCATTTAAGCCTGTATACTTGTACCAAAAATCACCTTGTCCGGCTTCAACCGCAATACGGGCTGTGACCGAACTTGGTAAAACACTTTCTTTATAAGCATCGTCTTGTGCGTCATAAATGTTTGTACATGGCATAGAGACTACGCGAACATTGTCACCAATTTCTTCAGCAGCACGCATGGCGATGCCAATTTCTGAACCCGTGGCAATAATAATGGCATCAGGTTTTCCTACAGAATCTTTTAATATATAACCGCCTTTGGCTATATTGTTAACCTGTGCTGCATTGCGTGATTCTTTAGAGGTATCTTGACGGCTAAACATCAAACAACTCGGGCCATCGACTTTTTCAATGGCTGATTTCCATGCTGCAACTGATTCAACCGCATCACAAGGTCGCCAAACATTCATATTGGGGATTAAACGCAAAGATGAAGTTTGCTCAACCGGTTGATGAGTAGGGCCATCTTCACCGACACCAATAGAGTCATGTGTATAGACAAAAAGACCACGGATTTTCATCAAAGCAGCCATTCTTAAAGCATTTCTTGCATATTCTGAGAACATCAAGAAAGTCGCACCATAAGGCATCAAACCGCCATGCAACATCATGCCATTCATCATCGCAGTCATGCCAAATTCACGCACGCCATAAGACAAATAGTTGCCAGAAAAGTCCAGTTTGCCAGAGTCATTAACCGCCTTTGAACCCGACCAAAAAGTATTGTTGGAAGGGGTTAAATCCGCAGAACCACCAAACAATCCAGGAACCAACGGGCCTAATGCTTCAAGTGCATATTTTGAAGCCTTGCGGGTTGGCATGGCTTGTGCTTCTGCCTGTGCTGTTTCAATGGCTTTGGTTGAAAGAGCTTTAAAGTCAGCGGGCAATTCATTGTTCATGCGAGCGGTATACTGTGCTGCTTCTTCAGGGAATTTTGTGGCGTATTCTGAAAATTTCTTGTTCCAACTGGCTTCTTGTTTTGCCCCTTGATCTACAGCATTCCAACCTGCGTAAACTTCTTGTGGTATTTCAAATGCAGGTGACGTCCAGCCAAGGGCTTTTCGAGTGGCCTTGACTTCTTCTGCCCCAAGCGGAGCACCATGACACTCATGAGAGCCTGCTTTATTGGGTGCGCCTTGACCGATATTGGTTTTACAACAAATAATAGAAGGCTTGTCGGTTTTCTTTTGTGCTTTTTTTATGGCTTTTTTAATAGCCTTAGGATCATGTCCATCAATACTTTGAACATGCCAACCATAGGATTTGAAACGTTTCACCGTATTATCTGTAAACCAGCCATCAACCTCCCCATCGATTGAAATATTGTTGTCATCATAGAGGGCTATTAATTTACCCAGCCCCAATGTGCCGGCAAATGAACAAACCTCATGTGAAATGCCTTCCATCAAGCAACCATCGCCCAAAAACACATAGGTAGTGTGATCTACAATGTCTAAATCTTCTTTGTTAAACTCTGTTGCCAGTAATTTTTCACTCAAAGCCATTCCCACAGCATTAGCAACGCCTTGACCCAATGGGCCGGTGGTGGTTTCTATACCCGCGGTATAACCATATTCAGGATGGCCTGGAGTTTTTGAATGTAATTGCCTGAAATTTTTAATGTCTTCCATAGACAAGTCATAACCTGTTAAATGTAACAATGAATACATCAACATAGAACCATGACCATTGGACAGTACAAATCTATCGCGGTTAGACCACATGGGGTTTTCAGGGTTATGCTGCATAAAATCGTTGTACAAAACTTCAGCCATATCGGCCATGCCCATGGGTGCGCCAGGGTGTCCAGAGTTTGATTTTTGGATAGCATCCATAGACAAAACGCGGATGGCATTGGCAAGCGTTGCTCTTTTAGTCATATCAGTTAAGCTCAGTTATAAATTAAAGCACTTATTATAACAGAGTAACAATATACAAAACCCACAATAGTTTATGCAAAGCATTAATTAGTGCCTGACCGAGAAATAATAATCTACTGCGAAAAAGCTGGATTTGGTTAAAGTTTTCCATTATTCTCGTCAAATAGCTACTATTCTCCTCAAAAATACTTCTGGAGAGTATTTTCACGTTAGCCGTGAAGCGGTAAGTATCAGGGTGATACGCATAAATAATGAAAATTTTTAACTCAAACCAGACTTTCTCTCGCTACGATTACTTTCTCGGTCAGGCACTAATTAATATCATGAAGCACTTTATATCTCTATATCTTGATAAAAGCATGAATATATTTAAAAACTCTTGCATTTGATTTTTTTCCTGTTAAATTGCGAGATATAGATTTAAAAAGAACTTTTTTGAAAATCTATACTTTATAACGATGAGGTGAGAGACAGGCTCGATGACCCTCAGGCAAGTTCGACAAACAAGTTCGACAAAAAGTCCTTTTTGCGATAGTGCCAAATCCTGACCAATACTGGTAAATATAAAGAGAGTACTATGAGCATTTCTAAAGATACAATTAAAATACAAGTTTCAGTTTTAGTTTCAGTTTCAACCCAATCATTTCAACTTGATTTAATATCCACAACGGCTTGCTGTCACATTTCTATGTGCTGCTGTATGTGTATGTCACAAATGCAATAGCCTATTTAATCTTAAAATTTACTTTTTTTAAAAAACCCAAGATTTTTCAGGCCATTGCAGGGTAATACCGGCATATGAATACTGTATACTAATTTTACCTAAGCAAAGTCTGATTATCTTTTTAACCGGAGATACAACATGACACAAAATTTTCAATTTGAAACACTGCAATTACATGCGGGACACGAGCCTGATAGCAGCACAAATTCACGCGCGGTGCCGATTTATCAAACCACTTCCTATGTTTTTAACAATTCAGAACACGGCGCCAATTTATTTGCCTTAAAAGAATTTGGCAATATCTACACACGGATTATGAATCCAACAACCGATGTGTTTGAACAACGCATTGCTGCTCTTGAAGGGGGTGTGGCAGCAGTTGCGGTGGGTTCTGGTCAAGCGGCTCAGTTTATTGCTTTGAATAATGTTCTGCAAAGTGGTGACCATTTTGTTTCGTCACCTTTTATCTATGGTGGCAGTTATAATCAATTTAAAGTCGCATTTAAACGCCTTGGCATACATGCGGACTTTGCTGAATCTGATACAGCTTCGCACTTAGAAGAAAAAATCACCGATAAAACCAAGGCGATTTATTTAGAAACCATTGGCAATCCAGGTTTTAGTGTCCCAGATTTTGAAGCGGTTGCGAAACTGGCTAAAAAATACGATATTCCATTAATTGTTGACAATACTTTTGGAGCAGGTGGTTATCTATTTCAACCACTGCTTCATGGTGCCAATGTTGTTGTTGCTTCTGCGACCAAATGGATTGGAGGTCATGGCACTTCGGTTGGTGGTGTGATTGTTGATGGCGGTAATTACGATTGGAACAGCGGTAAATTCCCGCAGTTTTCGGAACCATCAGAAGGCTATCATGGTTTGGTTTTTGGTGAAGTGTTTGGTATAGGCAATGGTTTAGGTTTGCCAAATATCGCTTTTGCCATCCGTGCGCGTGTCGAAGGTTTGCGTGATTTTGGTCCAGCTTTATCGCCTTTTAATTCTTTTCAACTCATTCAAGGTTTAGAAACTTTGTCTTTGCGATTGGAGAGAACGGTTGATAATGCATTGGAACTTGCTAAATGGTTGGAAGCCCATCCGCAAGTTCAGAGCGTTAATTATCCAGGATTAATTTCTTCATCAAGTCATTTTACTGCTAAGAAATACTTAAAAAAAGGTTTTGGAGGAGTGCTGTCCTTTGTGGTTAAAGGTGGTTTGGAGGAAACTCGAAATTTTGTTGATTCATTAAAATTAATCAGCCATTTAGCCAATGTGGGAGATTTAAAGACCTTGATTATTCATCCAGCGTCAACCACGCACCAACAATTAACCCCACAAGAACAACTTACATCAGGCGTTTTGCCAAACCAACTAAGATTATCCGTAGGAATAGAACATGTTACAGACATTAAAAACGACTTACAGCACGCCTTTGACACCATTGCCAACAAGGTTAACCAGGTCAAGCACGATATCGCCGTTTAAAATTAACCAGCCCTTTGTTTTAGAATGTGGTGAGAAATTTGATTCATTGACCTTAAGTTATTCGACTTATGGTCAGTTGAATCAGGCACGAGACAATGTTATTTGGGTCTGTCACGCTTTAACCGCGGATGCCAATCCCAAAGACTGGTGGCAAGGATTGGTTGGCGAAAATGATTTATTCAATCCTAATGAATATTTTATTGTTTGTGCTAATGTGATTGGCTCAGCCTATGGTTCCACATCGCCGCTGAATTGTGATGGGGATAAACGCTTCGATGCTTTTCCTGTTGTCAGTATCCGTGATAATGTTAAAGCTTTTATCGAATTGAGAAAGTATTTAGGCATTGATAAAATTCATACGATTATCGGCGGTTCAATGGGCGGCCATCAGGCAATGGAATGGGCAATTATAGAACCCAATGTCTGTAACAATTTAATTTTATTAGCAGCCAGTGCGAAACTATCGCCTTGGGCAACCGCTTTTAATCAATCACAACGATTGGCATTGCTTGCTGATAATACTTGGGGAGAAAAATCTGCAGATGCAGCGCAAAATGGTTTAAAGGCTGCTCGCAGTATTGCATTATTGAGTTATAGGAATTATCAGGTTTATAATCAAACCCAAAGTGATGACTACAACTTCCACCGTATTGCCAAAGCGGTCAGTTACCAAAACTACCAAGGTGAAAAGTTGGTCAATCGCTTTAATGCTTACTCTTATTATGCCATCACACAGACCATGGACAGTCATGATGTAGGAAGGCAACGGGGTGGAATTAATTCTGCTTTGGGTCGAATAAAATGTAAAACCTTAGTGATTGGTATTGATTCGGATTATTTGTTTCCGCTAGAAGATTCAAAAATACTGGCTGAATTGATACCTGATGCACAATTGGAGGTGATTTCATCTGATTTTGGACACGATGGATTTTTAATCGAACACAAAAAGATTAGGGCTTGTTTACAACGTTTTTATCAACTTCAAAACACTGGTAACAATAAACAGGGGACAATAGGTCTAATTGGTCTTGGTTGTGTGGGTCAAGGTGTGTTTCAACTGTTGGAAAATTCAAAAAGCAAAATTAACCCTATTAAATCCATTGTAGTCAAGCATGAATTTAAAGCACGAAACTGTGCTTATGACTTGCTGACAACAAAACTGTACAATGTATTAAATGATTCAAAAATCAATACCATTGTGGAGGCCATTGATGACGATGAAAAAGCATACAGTATTGCCAAGTCAGTGATGCAACAAGGGAAAAATTTGATCAGTGCTAACAAGAAAATGGTGGCTGAAAACTTGTCAGAAATTATTAGCTGGAATACAAACACTAATTCCTCGTTTTTGTATGAAGCCGCTGTTGCCGGTTGTATTCCTATTTTGCGCAATCTAGATAACTATTTCGAGCAGAAAAATAACCAAAATATTGTTGCTATTCTTAATGGCTCTAGCAACTATATATTGACTCAGTTATTTAAAACCAATTGTGACTATC
>CAZLZZ010000157.1:0-7335 GCA_964564165.1 uncultured Alcanivoracaceae bacterium
GAAATATTTAACACAGAGGACACAGAGATCACAGAGTTTTAAAATCAAAATCAAGGGCTAAAAAGAACGCAAAGGAAGGGAAAAATATCTATTCAGGTTCACCCTTAAGTTCATCAAACTTAGTTTTCATTGTGGGGTTGCCATGGGTTAACTTCTTAATGGTTAAATCATCGGCTTTTTTGTTGGCTAGTCTTAAATTGTTTTCAGAAGAAAGAAGAGCATCTTTGGTTTTTTGTAGGTGAGAAATGGTTTTATCAATTTCATCAATGGCGGTTTTAAATTTTCGGCTGGCTAGATCGTAATTGTAGGCAAATCCTTCTTTAAAGGTGTTTATTTTTTCTTCAAAATTAGTGATGTCCACATTTTGATTGCGCATCAAACTTAACTCTGCTTTGTACTCCATTGAATTCATTGCTGCATTTCTCAACAAGGAAATAATGGGTATAAAAAACTGTGGGCGCACCACGTACATTTTTGGGTATTTGTGCGAAACATCAACAATACCTTGGTTGTAAAACTCGTTGTCATTTTCCAAAAGAGAAACCAAAACAGCGTATTCGCAATTCTTTTGGGTTCGGTCTTTGTCGAGCTGTTTGAAAAAGTCTTCATTTTTCTTCTTGGTCGCGGTTTCATCGCCTTCATTTTTCATTTCAAACATGATAGAAATGATTTCATTGTCTAGATCATCGGACTCCTTAAAGATGTAATCGCCCTTGGTGCCAGACCTTACATCGTTGTCCTTCTCAAAGTAAGCTTTGGAAAAACCAGTGGCACGTAACTTATTGAATTCAATTTCACAATGCTGTTCCAACGTTTCACCCACCATCTTGGTTGAAAGCTTTTGCTTCATTTCTTTGCGAAAGGCAATTTCATCGTCTTTGAGTTTTATGATGTCATCTTTGGTTTTTAACTCAGAAGTGAATTTTTCATTCAGCGATTTTTCTAACAGTTGTTTTTCAGTTTCTTTGTTTTTTAATTCGTTTTCTAGACTATCTTTTTGCTTTTCAATTAATTTGACCGCCTCAGAAACTTCCAGTTTTTTATTCAATTCAGCATTCTGAATTTTCTCTTTCATTTCTGCAATTTTCGATTCTTTTTTTGCCAACTGTTCTGCAAGATGCAGTTCATTCTTCGCATGTAAAGCACTTATTTCTTTGTCCTTATCCGACAACTCTAGTTGAATTGAGTTTTTAAGATTTGCCTCAGCGAGTTTTACCGCATTGAGCTTATCTTCTTCAGCCAGGTTTAATCGAGCCTGTAACTCTTCCTCGAACTGATGATCCCGAACTTGTTTGACAATATCCGCAAATCCTGCTTCGTCAACTTTGAATGCCTTATCGCAATTTGGGCAGATTATTTCGTTCATGGTTTTTTCTCTTTTGATTCAATAGCAATTGTATTTGTGTGGTAGAACTATTTTTGGGGTTATTGTAACACGGAGGTTTTTGTTTGGGTTAAAAGATCAAGATCAAAAGCGTAACGCAAAGGGCGCGGAGAAGGCGCAAAGAAAGCAAAGGAAGGGAAACATAAAATTACAAAAATAACACCTGTCATTGCGAGGAGGAACGACGCGGCAATCTCCTGACGTTGCCGTGATTCCGAAATAGATCAAGATCAAAAGCATGTTTCGCGCAGAGCTCGCGGAGACCGCTGAGGTAAAGATCAAGATCAAGATCAAGAAATAATTACCACAGAGGGCATAGAGATCACAGAGTTTTAAAATCAAGATCAAAAGCGTAACTCGCACAGCGGCGCAAAGACACGGTGAAAATCAAGAGCAAAACCTCCAATAATGCGTAAGATGGGCTCTGCCCATCATTTAGATGTTATTGGTGGTTTTTAGGTAATAAGAAAAGTGGTTTGACCCCTTGCTTGCAAGTTATTTAACGTAAGCATTGTACATGCCGTGACTACACATAACGAAAACTGGAAACTAGCCCAAGGTATTGCACCAAAAATAGCAGAATTAGCTGCCGATTATACCCATATATTTGGTCCATCTACCACTTTTGGCAAAGATGTAATGCCATGTGTGGCAGCGCTACTCGGTCAAAACCAAATCAGTGATATTATGCAAGTGATTGATGCCAATACATTCAAACGCCAGATTTATGCAGGCAATGCTGTGATTACTGTTAGTTCTAACCATGACAAAATTGTCGCTACTATCCGCAATGCATCATTTAAAACAGCAGATATGATATCTGGCTCAGCAACCATTGAGAATTACACTATCGACAACGCACAAACAGATACTAAGTTTGTTTCACTTCAAGCTGGCAATTCAGAACGTCCTGATTTACAAACTGCCAGCAAGGTGATTTCTGGGGGTCGCGGATTAGGCAGTGAAGAAAATTTTGAAATCATGTACAAACTTGCTGATAAAATTGGAGCAGCTACAGGTGCATCTCGTGCAGCAGTTGATGCTGGTTATTGTCCCAATGAGATGCAAGTCGGCCAAACAGGTAAGATCATAGCACCGGATGTGTATATGTCTTTTGGTATATCTGGAGCCATACAGCATCTTACTGGCATTAAAGATGCGGGTACCATTGTAGCTATCAATAAAGATGGCGATGAACCGATTTTTGAAGTGGCAGATATTGGTCTGGTTGGTGATTTGTTTAAGATTGTTCCCGAGTTGATGGAGAAACTGTGATTTAATTGAAAATGGAAAGTTGAAAATTGAAAACGAAAAAAGGGCTCAAATTGAGCCCTTTTTTATTCGGAATCGGGGCTTTATTTCTGAATCCGATGTGGTTTTGTTTTTAATTGGTAGGTGCGCGATTTATCGCGTACACTTTTAAGATTTATGATGGTTAATAAAGACGCGATAAATCGTGCCGCTACATGGGTTGAAATCACAAGATATTTTCTATTTTAGGCAAACTCTAGGCCAACCACAAGAGCCCGCGTTTTATGTTTTTTCATTCAAAGCCATCGACAAACACCCCATCCACAAAATACTCATAAGCGCCTTTATCAATGGTGGTTTGATAAATTCTGGGAATATTGGCTAAATCTAATGCTGTAGGATTGGCAGTATTGTCACCACTGTCCACCAAAGGGCTGATTGATATGGGAACCAAGCCATCATCGGCGGTGCCAAATTTATCATCCGCACCATCTGGGTCATTAATATCAGTAAAAACATCACTGGCAAGTGCGCCTGACAAGTCAGTGAAGTTGGCAGTGTCAGGCAAACCAGAATTGATTTGAATAACATCAGTTAAGACACCATTAATATCATAAATAAAACGAACGCCAGCTACTGCCCCATCTGAAGCATTGAATGTCGAATTGCTGTCTAATAAACCTTCAAAACCCGGTGAAGAATTATTAGCATGATTTAAGAGTAAGTCAGAATTAAAAATTGCCGGAGAATTATTGGGGAATCTAGGATCGCTAAAAGCAAAAGTATTGCCATAGAAAACGGTATTTCTCAGCACTGGTGGAATATAATTACTGTTAAATTCAGATTGATAAAGACCTCCTCCACCACTAAGTTGTTTACTACCGTTTGAAGGGAGATCAGCACTTGCAGATGAATTTTGGATAAAACTAACATTAATTAGAAATGCACTTACGAGGCTGTATAAGCCAAGGCCTCCTCCATTTCCTCTGGCATGGTTATTGTAGAATAATACATTGAACAGAGTTACCCCACTATTGTTTAATGCCATACCTCCACCTGCTTCTGCAAGATTCCCAAAAAAAACAACATTGGTCAATAAGGCTCCACCACTCGCCGTAAAAAAACCAGCTCCAAAATTACCAAAAACTCCACCTACACCCGTGACTTGATTGGAAATAAATTGTATATTGGTTAATACATTATCGCTACGTTCTTCCCATATCCCACCAGCTGCTGTGAGAGCACTGTTATGCATGATAATCATATTATTTAGATGAGATCTGGTATTACGAAAAAATATGCCTCCTGCTAAATTATGACTAATAGTCAAACCAGAATAATCGATAGAACCCTCGTTAATTGCATTACCACCTTGAATGTTTAAATTCTCAAAATTGGAATTATTAATAAAAAATCCATTTGGGGCAACAACTATCATAACATGTTTGGCATTTTCATCATTGCCAGTAATAACCAGTGTCTCGCCACTTCCAGTAACCACATCATCACCTAAAAAATCACCCGATAATATACTCGGTGTATTGAAATCCTGAATGCCTGTGAGTGGATCAAAACCGCCTTTAACAGTGATGGTCTTGTTTATATGAAAGGCTCTATCCCTAGGATCCGTACTGATTTCATCAGGGCTTTCGGTGGGTTTATAGACCCCTTGAGCTAAGATGACTGTATCATCTTCTGTTGCACAATCAATTCCGACTTGCAAATCTCTTAGGGCTGTATCCCAAGAGCCACCGCCACCAGTGTTATCAGGTGCGGCAGAATCCACATGAATCACGAGGTTTTCACTGACCTCAAAAGCACCAATATCAATTATACAGGCTTTGACCCGTGGATGGGCTAATGGATCCAATATTTGAGTGTATTCATCATCAAGTATAACGGCAGGATATAAAAAGTGAACTGGATGTAAGCTATTCTCAATATTCTCAGAGTTTAACCCCGTATTAAATAAGGCACTGTCTGCAACAGGAACAAAACCAGAGGTTGTGGTAAAAACTCCAAAACCATCGACCAATTCACCAAAGTTGTTAATTTCAGGGTTTAATATATCTTCAAAAATTTCTGATGCCGGAGTTGTTGATAAATCCACAAAACCAACACCAGTTGCAATACCACCACCATTGCTATCTGATGCATTGTGAGTGGAAGACGCATCTAAGCTAACACCGCCAATATCTGACCCATTTATCGCTGTATTGTCATAAAAAACCGTATTGGATACCAACACAGGTGTTGCAGATTGATTGAACAGCCCACCGCCATCACCTATAGCATCATTGCGAATAAAGGTATTATTGATAATTAGTGGTGTTGAGTTTGCATCGTTATAAATCCCCGCCCCATTGCCATCTGCTTTATTGTCATTAAAGACACTATTGAATAGTTGTGGGGATGAATTGTGATTGTACAATGCAGCACCATTGGCATCGGCATGGTTGCCAGAGAACAATGTGGAAATCAATAAAGGGGAGGCATTGACAGTGTACAATCCCGCTCCTTGATTTTGTGCTATGGTTTGATTTAATTGCCCTGATAGGTTGAAACTACTGGTTCCATTGGCATTGCCATCTCGAAATTCAATCCGGTCAAAAAGAAAGGTGCCATCTACATTGTCCAAAACAAAAACATGGTAGGCATTTTCAGAGTTGCTGCCTCCCACTAAATTATCATCTTGATTAAAGTCACCACTTAAAATAGGAGGGGTAGAACCAAAATTAGAATCCCCCCCCAAAATCGCCAACTTTTTCCCATCAGTATGAAACGCCCTATTTCTTGGATCACTGGTGTCACTGCCAGGTGGAAAATCTGTAGGAACATACACATAGCCTGTCGAATTTCCTAATAAAGGTAGATTTGATTGAACAAAAATAACATCTCCATCAACTGCAGCATCGATAGCTGGTTGTAGGTTTTTATAGGGAGCACCAGTTGTATCATTGCCTGTTTGAGAGTTAACATAGATTCTATTCTGTGCATTCACAGTAAAACAGATGACTATTAAAACTATAACGATTATTCTTTTCATAAATTCCCCAATGAAAAATTGTAAAATTGTAAGGTGGGTTTTACCACCATGGTGTATTGCAGTAATCACAATTAGCAAAATTAATAACAACCCGCATGAGTTAACCCATACACCAAAAGCACAAAGTTAAATTAACTTAGTACTGCCAGATTTAAGATTAGCACAAATTTTTCGGCAGAAATTCACAAAAAGGGGTAGTTGTGGGGTAGTTAAGTGCTTAAAAACGACTTTTAACTGGGATTTAGAATGGTTTTTACTTGTTTACGGTTTTTGATGTGTAATTTTTGGTAGAGTTTTTTGATGTGGTATTTAACCGTATTAATGGAGATAAAGAGAGCTCGTGCAATTTCTTTGTTGCTCTTATTTTGGGTAATCAATGTAAGTATTTCATTTTCACGAGAACTTAAATAAAATTTTTCTTGGTAATCAATTCTAGTTTTTGTGCTTTGCTCTAAACCTTGTGAAATTGCATTGAGTTGTTGGGTATAGGCAATAATCTCATCGTGCATTTGCTGATTTTCATCTTGCAATATACGCATGCGCACCACCACGGCGTAAGTAATAATCAACATCTCAAAATAAGCACCAATCTTCAATATATTTTCATCAACAACCGCGCTTGCCATCCCAAATGATGGAGCAATAAAAAAAGCAAAAACCAAAACCACCATTAAGCTATAGGCGATGCAAAAATACACCGCATAACTGTATTTTTTAAACAACAACAAAGATACAAACCAGCAACCGATAAAAACATAGTAGATAAAAATATCTGACAACACAAAATATTTAAAATCATTGCTGTATAAAAAAAACACATCAAAAACCAAGGATACGGCAATGACAAAATAGAGCGAATAAATAAATTTAGGGAAGCTTTTTTTCAATTGCAAATATTCAATGGCAAAGATTGAACCAAGAAAACCTGTCAGTGTATGCATAAAAATATCAGAATAATAACTGAACTCTTAGGGCACACCTAAAATTTGGATAAAACCATCTCGGTGACTAAATGTGATGCCCACGCTGATTAAAAACAGGGCATAGTACAAAAAGGATTTGTCTTGAAAGTTAAAATAATAAAATAAATTTACCACAATAACCATCAAAGCAAAACCATAAAACAAACCCACAATAAGCATTTGTGATTGTTCCTGTTTAAGAAAATTTTCATGGCTGTATGATTTTATGGGAATAAAGGCTTCTTTTTTGGCATCAATTCGAAGATAAATAGAATCAGTTTGAGCAGAAAAATCATAAGTGGTAAAACGGTGGCTGGGAATGTCTGACAACTGCTTTCCATTCGAATATGCTTTGACATCCGTGATATGGTTGTTGTTGAGCTGAATAATGTTTTTGCCATTGATATTCGGTTTGATTTTTATCCAATAAAGCCCATTTTTTGATCCTTGATTTATTGCCAAGATAAATGGAATGAATGTGGCTTGTTTAATGGTTTTTATGTTGAACTGTTTGTTTTCATCATAGACATAGGAAAACTCTTCGGACAGACCTATTTGATTAACAAGTATCAGTAAAAAAAAAGTAAATTGAAATTTCATTATCAGATTATATGTTTTTTTTGATTATAGCATATTAGCTAAAGTTTCCTGAAAATTAAACGGTCAAAATCCACCACCAATAAAAAATGAAA
>CAZLZZ010000158.1:0-7325 GCA_964564165.1 uncultured Alcanivoracaceae bacterium
GCAATTTTATTGATGTCTTTGTGATTAACAATCATCGAACCTGTTTTACCATCACCTGTGACAATATTAACCACGCCTTTGGGCAATCCTGCTTGTTGACAAATTTCGCCAAATAATAATGCGGTTAAACTGGTGTATTCGGCTGGTTTCATCACCACACAGTTGCCTGCGGCTATGGCTGGAGCAATTTTCCATGCCATCATTAATAGTGGGAAATTCCATGGAATAATTTGTCCTGCTACGCCTACGGCTTCATAGTCGTCCAATTTATCCTCCATTAATTGTGCCCAGCCTGCATGGTGATAAAAATGACGGATAACCAATGGAATATCGACATCACGACTTTCACGTATGGGTTTGCCATTGTCTAAGCTTTCTAGAACTGCAAATAAGCGTGAATGTTTTTGAATCAAGCGTGCAATTGAATACAAATATTTGGCTCGCTGAAATCCTGACAGTTTTGCCCAACCTTGTTGCGCAATATTAGCAGCTGCAACAGCCATATCCACATCTTTTTCATTGCCTTGAGTTATCTTGGCCAATAGTTCACCGTTAGCAGGATTGTTAGTATCAAAATAATTGTTTTTTTTATTTATTAAAAATTCACCATTGATGAATTGTCCGAATTTATTGTTGTGTTCTTTCAGCCAAGCCATGGCCTCATCGGTATTTTCTGGTGCTACGCCATAATCCATTGTTTCTAGTATTTTCATAATGCTCATTGTTATACTCTTCTATTTTTTGTAAGGTGAGTTTACCCACCATTTTTGTTTATTTTGATTTTTGGTGGGTAAACCCACCTTACAGTAATGCCCTGTTTA
Organism: uncultured Alcanivoracaceae bacterium; assembly: GCA_964564165.1. Lineage (GTDB taxonomy): Bacteria > Pseudomonadota > Gammaproteobacteria > Xanthomonadales > Marinicellaceae > NORP309. The sequence goes on from CAZLZZ010000158.1 coordinate 822, forward strand.
ACCTATTGCATGTCTGAAACTGGCCGAATACTTGCCCGTCACATGGTGCTCTAACTGTCGTTCAATATCACCCAACAAACTAGATGCACCAAATCTAAACAATTCAGGTTCCAACCAATCTCGGCCCAATTCTTCTTTCATTAACACCAAATACACCAGGCTTTGTTTGGCGGTGCTGATACCACCTGCTGGTTTGTAACCGATTTTATAGCCTGTGCGTTCATAGTATTCGCGAATTTGTCTGACCATCACCAAGCTTACTGGCAAGGTTGCATTGACCGATTCTTTGCCTGTAGAGGTTTTGATGAAGTCAGCTCCAGCCATCATACACACCATTGAAGCTTTGGCTACATTCCTAAAGGTACCAAGCTCGCCAGTTGCTAAGATGGTTTTTAAATGGGCTTCACCACAGGCATCGCGGTATTCTTTGACTTCGTCATACAGTTTTTGCCAATCTTGGGCAAAAACCAAACGCCGTGAAATAACTATATCAATTTCAGTTGCACCAGCGGTAACAGAGCGTCTGATTTCTTCAACCCGCATATCAAATGGTGTTAGTCCTGCGGGAAAACCTGTTGATACTGCCGCCAATTCAACGTTTGATTTTTTTAGAAAACCACTGGCTGCCTCTAACATTTCATGATAAACACACACTGCTCCCGTGGTGATATTTAACTTTTCAACTCCCAGTGCTATCAGTATGTCTTTGCGTACTGGATTCTTGGCTTTTTCACATAGGCGCTTAACCCGTCGGGTTGTATCGTCTCCCGATAATGTGGTTAAATCAATACAACTTAATGCTTTTAATAACCAAGCCGCTTGGTGGTGTTTCTTTACTGAACGCCTACCGCTATAGCTTGCTGCACGCCTTTGGACTGCCGATGTATTGACTTGAATGCTCTCGATCCAATCAAGATTCAGTGGCATACCTGGGTTTCTTTTAATCTCTGTTTTTTTTGTATTCATAAGTTTCTCTCATGATGGGCGGGGCCCATCTTACATAATATTCTTTGCTGATTCTTCACTGATGATTAAATCAGTAATCGTGTTTGTTTTTAGTGCAGCCAATGTTGCTTTGCCTTTGTCCGCTCCACCTACTATGGCAACTACTTGCTTGCCTTTAATGTCTTGTATTGATAAACCCAAAGATAAGTCATTGGCTTTGTCTTTTATTCTGTTGCCATCTTTGTCCATAAATGCGCCCATAAAATCCCCCACTGCCTTTTTGTTCTTCATGGTTTGCCAAATACTTTCTTCTATTAAGCCTGTTTGATGCACATGGGCATCGCCTTCAAGCGAACCTATTCCAACAATATAAATACTGGCAGTTTTTGCAAAGTCCAACATTTGAATAACGCTTTGTTGCGATAACAACATTTGTTTTTCTTGATGATCTTTCGCCATATAAGGCACAGGCAAAAAATACGACTCAGAGCTTGTCCTTTCCGATATTTGATGAATCACATCAAATGGATTGGTTGAAAATTTACGCGTTAGTCCGCCAGAAACAGAAACAAATTGTAGGTTTTCATTGTGTGTATGTGGCAAATGATTCACCACCGAAGATAAAGTTCGCCCTTTGCCAATGCCAATCACAGTGTCTTTTGTTTGTTTAAATAACTGATGTAAAAAACTGGCTCCCGCTGTACCAATGGCATTGAATTCATCCATTTCTGAATCAATAAAAGGAACCACTGTACAAGTTTTAAGACCAAAAGCTTTTATCAATTTTTCTTCTAATTCGACACACTCAACAATCTCGCCTTCAATAAATATTTTAACCACATTATTGGCATGAGCGTAAGCAATCAAACGATGGGCTTTTGCAGAAGACACATTCAAACGCTTTGCCACTTGGGTTTGCGTATAGCCACCGACATACGAAAGCCATGCTGCTTTGGTTGCTAAATTTAGTTGAGTAGTTGGCATTTTATAAAATCAATCACAAGTGAAATATTTTTCAATGAGTGAAATATATTTCATTTGTGGTAAAAAATCAACTAATTTTTAAATTTATAATGTTAAACCGCTAAATTTGAAGCATATTAGGCTAGATATACACGCCTTAGTATTCATTCAATTTACATTCCCCCTTTGAGTGCAAAAATGGGTATTGAATAGCGACACAAAGCCGCAGTGAAAAAACAAGAAGGTATCGCACAACGACACAGCGAAAAGACAAAAAAATTGTCTACAGATGAAAAATCAGTAGATTTAATTCTACCAAACGGATTTATAAATTATAACGGTTATATTGGGTAGGCTGGTGCAGAGCGAAGGGAAACCCAACATTTCTATGCCAAAAACATGCTCTTAATCTTGCATAGCCTGCATATTCTGCATGATTTCTCGGCACAAATATTTCACACTGTCGCATTTGATAGTTTTTTGATTACTTTGATTACCTGCATGTAAAGTAAAAGGATGGTGGTTTTCCTTAATGTCAGACAGATCATTATGAGCAACATAGCCAATACCTTCTTGATTGAGTAACTTCATGACGGCTGATTTTTGTTTTTCAGCATCATCGCTATTGGTCAGTTTAAAGGCGACAATCTTTAAACTTGAATTTTTAGACCATTTTAATAATTGAGACAGTAACTTAGGGTTTTTTTTGAGTTTTAGCTCCAGAGTCTCTGATGTGGGCAGTTTTGATTGGCGAGATGCAATGACATTTTTTCCGTTTGTTGTTATGCTTGCAACGTAAAAATCACTGATGGCTGCGGCATGAAAAACAGCATCAAAATGCTGGGTTTCTAAAAGGTTTTTCAAGGCAGCAGATAATTCATTAAAAGTCTCGTACAGCACTTTTGTACAGGGCAATTTAGGTCCGATGGCATTAATCGCACCAAGCCATGTAACTTGATAGCCTTGAGCAGTAAAGTAATCAGCAATTTTCCCTCCGGTTCTACCTGTGCTTAGATTACCAATATAACGCACACCATCTATGTATTCACGTGTTCCACCTGCGGTGATTAATATGCGCATGTCCTTTTGCGATTTAAAAATGATATTATTGATTTCATCTATTTCCATTAAACGACCCGAACCTTTTTCACCACATGCCAGCTCACCTGATTGGGGCAATAACACATTCACACCCCAGTTTTGTAATTGTTTAATCGAGTTTTGCGTTGCTGGATAATTCCACATCATTGAGTTCATCGCAGGTGCGATATACATGGGTTTGCCCAGTTCTAAAGCTGCTACCCAAGAGGTGGTAACGATATCATCAGCAATACCAGCGACCAATTTGTTTATTGTATTGGCAGTTGCGGGGGCAAGTACAACAATATCAGCCCAGCGGCTTAGGTGGATGTGCTCCATCATATTGTCTTCTTCAAATACCGATGAAACTACTGAATTGTCACTGAGTCCTTCTAAAGTTGCTTTGCCGACAAATTCAAAAACACTTTGGGTGCAGATAACCTTGACTTCATGCCCAGCTTTTCGCCACAAAGAAATTAAACCCGTGGCTTTAGCAGCGGCGATAGAACCCGACATCATCAACAGTAGTTTCATGCGGCATTCTCCAATTTGCTAATTTTGACATTGTCTATCAGTCTAACATTGCCCAAATAGGCAGCAACCAGTAAATGCCCGTCTAAACATTCAAGATAGTCTAATTGGAAGCCATAATCTATGAGCTGTTTCTTCATTTGCTCTAAAGACAAGCCTGAAATAATGGTTTTATACAGCAATGGCGCAATTTTACGTTGCACTGCTGTGAGGTTGAGGTTGCGAGAACTCATTGCGAGTCCATCTACTTCTCTGATTGTTGCTCCTGCAATAATTTCAATTGGCATAAAAAAAGCGCCCACCATTTGTCTAATGAGGGTTAATTGCTGGTAATCTTTCTCACCAAAATAGGCTTTGTCGGGTCGAACCAAATTTAATAACTTCATGACAATGGTAAGTACACCATCAAAATGTTCAGCTCTGTGAGCACCGCAATATTGTTGGCTTAATTCTTTTTCTATCACCGAAAATGTGTAATTATCGGGGTACATTTCGGCAAAATCGGGCAACAACACACAGTCGACTCCCGCTATGTTTAGTTGCTCTAAATCTTCATTCAGTAAATTGGGATAATTGTGCAAATCATTTGGGTTGTCAAATTGAGTAGGGTTGACAAAAATGCTGACTATGGTGTGCTGAAAGTTATTTACCGATTGCTCGATTAAAGATAAATGACCGGCATGCAAAGCTCCCATGGTTGGAATAAAGCCGACTTGTTGTTGCTTAAGGTTGTTGCGGTATTGTTTGAATTCTGAAATTCTGCGTATTATTTTCATGAATAACTCTCACCTTTACTGGGAAAATGATTGGATTTAACATCGGCATCATAGGCATTAAATGCCTGCAAAAACAACTGTTCAGCATCAAGATAATTGCGCACAAATTTGGGTTTAAAGTCTGTTTGTAAGCCCAACATATCTTGCATAACCAGAACCTGTCCATCGGTTCTGCTGCCTGCGCCTATGCCAATTGTTATGATTTCAAGTGACTGGGTGATTATTTCAGCAAGCAAGCTTGGCACACATTCCAACACAATGGCAAAACAGCCAGCGTCTTGTGTTTTCTTGGCGTCTTCTGTTATTTTTATTTTCGCATCATCATCTTTGCCTTGTACGCGATAACCGCCGAGTGTATTCACCGATTGTGGTGTTAAGCCCAAGTGACCCATTACGGGCACGCCAGAATCAACAATGTGGCGAATTAATTCTTGGTTGCCATTTAACCCTTCAAGCTTAACCGCGTGCGCCCCAGCTTTCATCAGTTTTTCAACCGCATTCATGTTGTCTGTTAATGATTTTCGGTATGACATAAATGGCAAATCAGCCACAATAAATTTATCAGGCGCACCTTTAACTACGGCTGCCAGATGTAATACCATAGTATCAATATCAATCGGCAAGGTAGAGTTGTGACCATGCATCACCATCGCTGCAGAATCACCGACTAAAATCATATCGACATTGGATTGATTGATTATCTTTGCAGAGCTGTAGTCATAACAGGTTAACACGGAAATCTTTTTGCCATCGGCTTTGAGTTGAATCAGTTGATTGATATTCATTGTGCCAACTCCAATCTTAACGAATCCAATCTTAACGAATCTTGGGACGTGAGTTTTATTCCACGTTTAGCTTGTCTTAAATCATCTGACTGATTTGAGTTTAATTGGACAAATGAATGGTAAATTTCCTCCATTTTATCGCCTTTTAATGCAGTTAAATGCTTTGAAATAGTTTTGAAATCACCACGTTCTATTGGCCCAGTTTCCGAACTGTCGGGATTAGAAATAAAGTTTTTGATATTTTGGAGTAGATAGGGTTGCAATATATCAGCCGGCAAATCCAATTTTTCATTGAGTTGATTGGCCGTTTCACGCATCAAGCTTTGGGCGAAATTGCCTGCCATCACGCACATGGCATGGTAGTAGGCTTTGTTTTCGTGTTCGATAGGATAGTTGGGGTTATTAAATCGGGGAAATAATGCCTTAAAATGTACGTTTTCATCACAAACAAAAGGTATATTTTGATACGTTTCTAAACCGTATAATTCCTCGCCAAAAGCCATTAACGGGTGACAGCCATAAACATTTTTAAGGGTTAATGATCCAGAAAAATGGACCAAGGTTTCGTTGTGCAAAAAAGGATGTTGATCAATGAATACTTGAATTGCATCATCTGAAATGAGCAATAACACACAATCGGATTGAACAACAAGCTGTTGCAGATGTTTTGTGGATTGTTTGCGGTGCCATTGGTTGAAACTTATTCCAAGCAGTTTGAAATAATGCCCAAAGTGACGCGCCACTTTACCATCGCCTACGATGGTATATTGAGTGTTAACTCTTTCGGGTACCTGTCGATTCATAGATCAAGTCCTCTTATGTTGTTTTAATTGTGTTTTAATTGTAATAAGTCACCGTTCAAAGAATCGGTGCTATAGTGTCTATTATATGGCTAAAAGTTGAATGTTCAATGAATTGCAGTTGATTAACTCAACTCCCCTAATTTGAGCCATAATAATTCATTCTAGAGTCAGGCCCTTTTCGCTTAACTTTATTTCCCATAAGTACCAATCATCGGCAATATTATAAATGTGACTGATTTCTTTTAATGCTTGATAGGTCCAATCTAAAGTTTGCTGATTGGATTGAGGATCTTGGGCAATTTTTAACAAGCCTGTAAGTGCTGAGTATCGTTCAGCAATATTCAATGTGCCGGTTTGTGCCAAGCCACAAAAGGCACGTTCCTGTATTATTGGCGAGGAATCATATTGAGCAATTTCTAACAAAGGAACAACCACTTCCTCACCACCAAACCTAGATAGCGCGTTTACAGCTGATTTTCTAATGGCTGTATTGATGTCAGTAGTATGGTAAAGCAATTCATCAAAGACTCGATCACGATCCACGCCGCGAGCAGCAATGATAGAAATTACCCAAAGACTATATGCTGCGTGTTTTTCTGGATTTCTATTGAACTTATTTAG
>CAZLZZ010000159.1:0-7310 GCA_964564165.1 uncultured Alcanivoracaceae bacterium
AACACCAGTGCCTTGCAAGGCTTTGGCTACATTATCGATTGCGGTAATTTGTGGTACGCCAACACCAGCGACAATTCGTGTGGTACAGATTGAACCAGGGCCAACACCGACTTTGACACAATCAGCGCCTGCTTTGACCAAGGCCAATGCTGCTGCGCCAGTTGTTATATTGCCTGCGATAATTTGCACATCAGGGAAACTTTCTCGTACCCATTTGACTCTGTCCAATACACCTTGTGAATGTCCATGTGCGGTATCCACTACCAATACATCTACACCAGCTTGAACTAAAGCGGCACACCTTAGTTCGGTATCACCACCTGCACCAACCGCCGCTGCTACGATTAATTGTTCTTGCGAGTCTTTTACGGCATTGGGAAATTCTTTGGATTTTTGCATGTCTTTAACGGTAATCAATCCTTTTAATTCAAAATTATCATTCACTACCAAGACTTTTTCTATGCGATTGGTGTGTAATAGTTGTTTGACCACTTCAGTGTCTTCGCCTTCCTTGACCGTGATTAAATTTTCTTTGCGGGTCATGATGTTATAAACAGGGTCTTCCAAGACCCTTTCAAATCGCATATCTCGACTGGTGACTATGCCTACTAAGCCAGAGTCATCCACCACAGGAACGCCAGAAATATGGTTTTTGCGGGTAATTTCTAGTACTTTGGCGATGCTGGTATCAGGAGTTACTGTGATGGGATCTTTAATCACACCAGACTCGTATTTTTTAACAAGACTGACTTCATGCGCTTGATCTTGAATGGACATGTTTTTATGAATCACACCAATACCACCCAATTGTGCCATAGCTATTGCTAGTTTGGCTTCAGTTACCGTATCCATGGCAGCGGAAATCAAAGGGATATTTAACTTAATTTTTTTACTTAAACGGGTTGATAAATCGACATCTTTGGGTAAGATGTTAGAATATGCTGGAATTAGCAAAACATCATCAAAAGTAAGGGCATCTGAGATAATACGCATGATTATAACCTCGAAAAGTGTTGAATTTTTAAAATTCGCCGCATTCTAACATAACACACATGAAAATTGAGAATTGACAGCCAATATGTTAGATAAATTAGATAATTTAGGGAAATCACCAGAGAATGCCTTAACGCCAAGCAGGTTAAACAACCTTGCCCGAAGAGCCATTGAAAAACAACTGGGCAATGTTTGGCTAAATGGCGAGGTGAGTGATTTTTATAAAGCCTCATCTGGACACGCGTACTTTTCTTTAAAAGATCAAAAATCATCGGTTAAATGTACTTTTTTCAAACAATATAATTTCAAGAATACAGAAATAAAAAACGGCGACAACCTATTGGCTTTAGGGCAAGCCACCTTGTATGAAGAACGCGGCACTTTTCAACTAAAGGTAGAAAGGGTTGAAACCTCAGGCATCGGTGATATGGCAAAAGCCTTTGCAGAATTAAAAGTTAAACTTGAAAGCATGGGCTATTTCAGTCCTGATAAAAAACAGACATTACCCCACTCGATTAACTCACTGGCGATTGTCACTTCCAAAACATCGGCTGCAATTAGCGATGTGTTAAATGTCATTAAACGCCGCAATCCTTTATTGAAAGTCCAAATTTACCACACTTCTGTACAAGGAGAACGGGCAGTTGAAGAAATCATTGATGCTCTGCTTAACGCTGACATCAATAAGCACGATGTTATTTTATTAACCCGCGGTGGTGGTTCGCAAGAAGATTTGTGGACTTTTAATGATGTGTCAATTGCGCAAACCCTATTTAATTTAACCACACCGTGTGTTTCCGCCATTGGGCATGAGCGCGATACCTCTATTTCTGATTTGGTTGCAGATGTCAGTGCCATTACTCCAACAGCCGCTGCAGAAATGTTAACACCCGATCTTGCCAATTTAAAATTAAAACTTCAGCACCACAGGCAATCACTTGAAAGCTTAATCATCAATCGGATTAACAACAACCGCCAACAACTGGATATTGCTTACCACAAACTAGAAAAATCTCACCCTAGAAATGCACTTTTGCAGGAGAAGCAACGATTAGACTCCCAATTTGAAAAAATGGCTGGATTAGTAGCACAATCAATTAAATCAAAATCCAATGACCTACAGTTGCTTAAAAATAATTTAATGCGCCATGACTTCAACATTGATCAAAAGCAATCTGATACCCTATTGATGTTAAACAACATTGGTAATCTGGCTGTACTTAAATATGAAAAGGGATTGTCTGTGGTACAAAATTTATCCAATCGATTAAATACACTAAGTCCTTTGGCAACATTATCAAGAGGTTACAGTATAACTTTAAAGAAAAATGACATGTCTATTTTGAGAAATCATAAACAAATTACCACTGGAGATGAACTTGAAACAACCATAGAATTAGGTAAAATTGTTTCAAAAGTGATTTCCATCCATGAACATAAATAATAACCGTTCGAAATCGGGGCTTCAGCCCTGTAATATCCACAGCCTTGCAGGACTAAAGTCCCGTTTCCGTGGACATGGGTCAATATGAAACAACTCACCAAAATCCACACAACCGAAGAAGTCATTAAAAAAAGTACATTTATTTCAATTGTTGCACCGGTTGTTTCTGTTGATGAAGCCAAAAATTTTTTACTAAAGCACTCACAAGCCGATGTCACACATAACTGTTGGGCGTATAAAATTGGACAAGTCTATCGATTCAATGATGATGGAGAACCCTCAGGCACTGCTGGCAAACCGATACTCAATGCTATTCAAGGACAAGGTTTTGACAATACGGTGGCTTTAGTCACCAGGCACTATGGTGGTATAAAACTGGGAACAGGTGGTCTGATGCGCGCTTATGGTGGCGGTGTTAGTCGTTGTTTACAAGCCGCTGATTTTGAAATCATGCAAGACATGTCTGAAATCACCTTCAAAGTCCCTTTTGCCTACATTCAAGCCATACACAATTTGGCAAGCAATTTACAAGCAGAAATTTTGTCAGAAGATTTTGATGAGCAAGGTGCTATTATTGTTTTGAAATTGTTGACAGAAAATACAGAAAAATGTGTTGAAAAAGCGGTAAATTTATCCAAGGGCAATATTGTTTTAATTAAAGACTTTGAATAATGTAGAGGCGCGATTTATCGCGTCTTAATACTTGTTACAACGTTAACATTAAAATAGACGCGATAAATCGCGCCTCTACATCGGTTATATTGGTTAAAAATTTCTCTTTAAATTCATGCCTTTGTACATATCTGCCACATATTCACCATATCCATTAAACATTAAGGTATCAATTCTGGGGTTAAACAAAGAAAACCCAGCGCCAATTCTGCGTTCGCTGGCTTGCGACCATCTGGGGTGATCGACTTCCGGATTAACATTGGCATAGAACCCGTATTCAGTATCCGCAATTTGTTGCCATGAATTTATAGGCTGTTTTTCTACAAAGGAGATTTTAACTATGGATTTAATGCTTTTAAAACCATACTTCCAAGGAACGACCAAACGCAATGGGGCGCCGTTTTGGTTGGGCAATTTTTCACCATACATACCCACTGCCATAAAGGCGAGCTCATTCATGGCTTCATCCATGCGCAAGCCTTCACGATAAGGCCACGGAATGGTTTTGCGGTGCTGCCCTGGCATTTGTTTAGGATCATGTAGCGTTTCAAAATAAACATATTTCGCTTTGGATGTGGGTTCAAACAGTTTAATTAAATCAGACAACTGAAACCCCAACCAAGGAACAACCATAGACCAAGCTTCGACACATCTAAAACGGCAAATTCTTTCTTCCAATACTTGTTTCTTTAAAATATCTTCTATATCAAACAGTCCTGTTTTATTGGCATGTCCTGTGATTTCAACAGTCCATGGCGAAGGTTTTAAAGTATGAGCCAATTGGGCTGGCGCATCTTTATTGGTACTGAATTCGTAGAAATTATTGTAGGTGGAAGCATATTTTTTAGCCGTGATTTCTTCATTCTTAATGTTATATTTGTGGATGCTTTCATGTTTTCCAATTTCAAATGCTTGAGCGGTTGACTGACCTAGCAATGCGCCTGTTGTAATAATTGAAGCCGATTTAATAAATTGCCGACGAGATTTGTACAGTTTTTCGTCTGTGACCTCATTCTCTTTAATGTTATTTTTAAATTTCATGTTAATATCCGCTATACAGAGTTTTATTTGAACAGAGTTGCATTAGAACATACTTAAACAAACAAGTTTTCACAATTATATAACATTATGACATTATCCGAACAAAAGAGTTACAATTTCGCACCAGGACCGGCCATGTTGCCAGATTCTGTCAAACAACAAATCATTGATGACATCCCCAATTGGCAGTCAACAGGCTCCTCTGTGATGGAAATCTCCCACCGCGGGCCATTGTTTCGTGCTTTGGTTAAAGAAACTGAGATGTTAGTTCGTGAAATCCTTAATGTGTCAGATGATTATGACATATTGATGTGTCCTGGCGGTGCCCGTTTACAGTATTCTATGATGCCCATGAGTTTTTCCAGTTTAACCGGTAAAGCCATGTATTTTGTACATGGGCATTGGGGGAAATCGGCTATTATTGAAGCGCAAAAATTCTGCAATGCTAGACCATTAGTGCCTTATGTTCAAGAAGAAACCTATACAGCTATTCCTAAATTTGACATGTCCGTTTTGGACACCAGTTTTGATTATTTCCATTATACAAGCAATGAAACGCTAGAAGGTGTTGAATGGCACAGTATCCCAGAAACCAATGGTGTGCCGCTATTCTGTGACATGACTTCTGACTTAATGACAAGACCGATTGATGTCAATAAATACGATTTAATTTATGCCAGCGCACAGAAAAACCTCGGTATTGCAGGAATAACCCTGGTAATTATTAAAAAAACATTAATCGACAAAGCACCAAGCGGATTGCCATTGATGATGGATTATCGCACTTATTCCAAACATGATTCACTCTGGAACACACCGCCCACCTTTCCGTGGTATGTGATGAACTTGGTACTGAAATGGATGAAGAACACAGGTGGATTAGAAGCGATTGCTATCAGAAACAACCACAAATCTGAAAGCTTGTACAACTATATCGACAGCAGCGATTTTTACAGCAACAACGTCAATACTGAGCACCGCTCTAAAGTTAATGTCACCTTTTTATTGGCCGATGAAAACCTCAACAATACCTTTTTAAAAGAAGCCGATGCTGTTGGCATCAAGGCGATTAAAGGCCACCGAGCGGTTGGTGGAATGCGCGCCAGCTTATACAATGCCATGCCTATAGCTGGAGTCAATGCATTGATTGACTTCATGAAAACATTCGAGACTAAACATGGTTAAAGACAACACCTTAGACTTATCCAAATTGCGCGATGAGATTGACAATATTGATGCCAATATTCAACAACTCATATCGAAACGAGCAAATATTGCAGCACATGTTGCTCAAACCAAAGCCCAATCAGAATCAGGTGGTGCTTTTTACCGTCCCGAACGCGAAGCTCAGGTTTTGCGTGCGGTAAAAGCAAGAAACCAAGGACCATTAAATGATGAAACATTGGTTCGATTGTTTCGCGAAATTATGTCAGCCTGTTTGGCACAGCAAAAGCCTTTAAACATTGCTTATTTGGGGCCTGCTGGCACTTTTTCAGAATTGGCTACCTATAAATATTTTGGCCATTCTGTTGCTGCCATGCCTGTAACCAGTATAGACAATGTATTTGCTGAGGTTGAAGCGGGCATTGCAGATTTTGGCATCGTTCCTGTGGAAAATTCAACCGAAGGAGCAGTTAACAACACCTTGGATATGTTTTTATCTTCGCCGTTAAAAATATGTGGCGAATTAGATTTGCCCATTCATCACAATTTAATGAGCAAGAACAAAAACATCACTGAAATAAACACCGTGTTTTCTCACCGCCAGTCCCTGGCACAGTGCCGCAGTTGGCTCAAAGAAAACATGCCGAATGCCGAGTGCATTGCCGTTAGTTCCAATGCCGAGGCAGCTAAACGTGCACAATATACAGAACACTCAGCTGCCATTGCTGGTGAAAGCGCTGCTCACATGTATGGACTTGAGATTATTCACAAAGAAATTGAAGACCGCACTGACAATTCAACGCGTTTTTTAATCATTGGTAAACAGATACTGGTCGCCAGTGGTGAAGACAGAACATCGTTATTGGTTGCCGCTAAGGATCAACCTGGCGCCCTATTCCATATATTAAAACCATTGTCCGAATGTGGAGTCAGCATGACTCGCATTGAGTCACGCCCATCCAAAAAAGGTAAATGGGACTATGTGTTCTTCATTGATGTCGATGGTCATAAAGACAATGAAAATTTGGCAAAAGCTTTGCGATTATTAGAAAGGGTAACGACTCAATTGAAAGTATTGGGTTCTTATCCAAAATCGGTAAATTGAGCGTACAATTAATTTTCAAAACTGTCTTTAAAAAGCAATCCAACATCGACAAATTCTTTGCAATTGTAACATACCAGTGCAAAGTCCTGTGACGGGCTTCCGGGTACAAATGGGTTCAATGCATCACCTGCAATATTGGCTGCCAAGACTAATATTTCAAAACTATTGCCATTGTGTTGATTGGGTTTTAAGAAAAGGCCTTCCATGTTGTTTTTATCATCAACAGTGCCTCCTGTCGTTGAAAACCCATCGACTGCAAATACATTTGCCAAATATGTTTCGGTAGATGTAGTCACTGATAAATCCAAGTCATTCACCCATGCAGGTGTTGTCCCTCCTAATCCTGCACCTGGTGCATCTGTCCACACTAACATCATTCTAACTGGTTCAGATGGATTGTCTGCTACGAGTATTTGCGACCATAGCTCCCCAGTATTCAGCATGATTAATTGTTGATCATAGTACCAAACATTGTGAATTGGATTAATCACTTTATCTTGGTCTATTCTGCCCCAACCTTGTCTTCTGTCTGGTGCATTGCCCATGACAACCCCGTCAGCACCTTCAAAACCATTTAAGTCTTTCGCTACGGCTGTAAATGTGGCTTTGATCAATGCAGGACTTGGATTGGTGGCAAATGTATTTTGATACCATTGCCAAAACAAAGAAACTGAGCCTGATACAACTGGAGAAGCCATAGATGTCCCACACTTAAAACCATAACCTGTTGCGCTATCTGGAGAATCTGTTGAACACCCAGGTGCCACAATGTGCGGAACTAACCTACCATCACAGGCAGGACCATGAGCACTATTTGATGAAATATCAAAGATTTCGGTTATTTGGCTACCGCCGCCAGTTTGTAATTTTGTTGATCCAACGGCAAATAAA
>CAZLZZ010000160.1:0-7250 GCA_964564165.1 uncultured Alcanivoracaceae bacterium
GGCTTTATATCTTAAAAGAAAGTGGAAATTGGTCTGGACAATGGGGAGTAGTATAAGCATGGACACATATTCTATTTACAGGCCGATATAAATTTAGAAATAAGAAAGGTCAAATTGATTTATCAAAGATTGTGAGCCTTCTTGAAAAAAATATTGAAGATAACTTTCTTTTTGATATTAAATCTAAATGACCCAGTTTTGGGGGTTCTTCAGTTGAACCCCTAATGTTCGCATAAAATCATAAGTGGATTAAGCTTTACCACTCAACAAAAGCATTTGTACAAAGAGTATTACACTAAGAATTGGATTATTTAGAGTGTTTTCACCATGAAGGACATGAAGGAAAAGATCAAGAGCATTTTCACACGGCGTTATGCTATTGAGGAAAAGAGGCAAAACTACCACAGGCTTATAACACACAATCAGCTGTTGATAAGCATTATTTGATTGCTGATAAAGCTCAGGTTTAATTTCCACAAAGACAATTAGAATTCCAAACCATGTTAATATGGGCTTCAATACTCTTGCAATTTAACATAATATATATTATACGCATATATTGGTCAATTAAAAAAGGGATAAATTGTACCTTATCCCTTTAAAACTGCTATTTTAAGTTAGAATTATTTTAATAATTTTACAATCTCTTCTAACTCTATTCTTGTTTGGTTTATCACTTGATAAGATTTACTGGAGTCTTTTTCAGTTGCACTGCCTTCTAATTTTATTCTGGCACCACTGATGGTATAGCCATGTTCATACAAAAGGCTACGGATTTGTCTAATCATGATAACATCGTGTCTTTGATAATATCTGCGATTGCCCCTGCGTTTAACCGGTTTTAGGTTAGGGAATTCATTTTCCCAGTATCTCAATACGTGTGATTTAACGTCACAAAGGCTACTTACTTCACCAATGGTAAAATAACGTTTAGCAGGTATATTCGGCAGTGGTGTATTATTGTGGCCTTGATCCAGCATATGTTTCTATAGTATCTCTAATTTTTTGTCCAGGTTTAAAAGAAACAATCCTTCTAGGAGGAATGGTTACTTCTTCAAGTGTTTTCGGGTTTCTGCCCGGTCTGCCTTTTTTATCGCGCAATTCAAAATTTCCAAAACCAGATAATTTAACATCGTTGCCATCAACCAAAATATCTTTAATTGAATTAAAAAAAGCATCTACAAATTCGTTTGCTTCGCATTTATTTAAACCAACATCCATATAAAGAGCTTCGGCAAGATCGGTTTTAGTTATTGACATTAATATCCTCGAATTTCCACGTTTAAATTTTCTTTAAGAGAAGATACCACTTTAGACATGAGTTTGTCTACTTCTTTGTCTTCAAAAGTGGTATTTTGTTGTTGTAGAACAAATCCAACTGCCAAAGAACGTTTTCCTGACTCAATATTATCACCTTGGTACTCGTCAAAAATGATGGTTTCAATCAATGATTCACCCAGCTCTTTTTCCAATAATTGGGTGATTTTATCAGAGCAGATAGTACTGTCTAATATAAGTGCCAAGTCTCTTCTAACCGAAGGGAATTTCGAAACATCATGAAAAGTAGGCAGGGTTGTACTTTGGATTGATTTTATATATAATTCAAAAGCATATACTTCTTTCTTAATGCCTATTCTATGGCATATTTCGGGGTGTATTTGTCCAATCCAGCCAATAACTTGTCCACTCATAACCACTGATGCTTGTCTACCGGGGTGAAGAAAATCAAGCGTTGAAGAAATAAATGAATAGCTTTTTTTACAGTTATCTAACAACACTTCTAAATCGCCTTTGCAATCAAAATAATCGAGTGATTCTTTGCCTAAACTCCAGTGTTCAATATGTCTTTTACCGGTGCAAACAGCAATGATTTTGTCTTCTTGTTGAATGTTTTCTTGTTGGTTAAAAACATAGCCTGTTTCAAACATTTTAATGCTTTCATTTTGTCGTCTGAGGTTATATTTAACAGTTTCCATCATCCCTGGCAACAAGCTGGTACGCATCACAGCCAGTTCTTCTGTCAACGGATTTTTTAGAGCAATGGAGCCTTTTGATAAATTAAAATTATCCAATTGTTTGGCTGATACAAAGCTATAATTGATGGCTTCTTGATAACCTATAGTTGTCATTTGAGTTTTAATCAACTGATTGTTGATGATTTCTTCTGGCAATTGAATGATGACACTTTCACCCATCAAATTTTCGGATGGCATTTTGTCGTAGCCCACCATTCTCACCACTTCTTCTATTAAATCTTCTTCTATGGAGATATCAAACCTACTACTTGGAGCAATTACCTGCCAACTATTGTCTTGTTGTTTAACATCCATTCCCAATCCTTTAAGAATTGTGGTCACCTGCTCTGTTGTGACTTTAAAGCCAAGCACTCTTAATAGCTTATCTTCGGTCAAATTAATTATATTGGATTTGGGAACAAAATCATCCGCTGATACGGTATTCAAAGGCCCTACTTCACCCCCACAAATCTCTAAAATTAACTGCGTAGCCCGTTGCATTGCTTGCTCTTGTAAATAAGGATCAACTCCGCGTTCAAATCTCAATGCAGATTCAGTATGAATACCTAAGTCGCGTGATTTGCCCATAATAGTTGCAGGATCAAAATAAGCCGATTCTAATACAATGTCTTTTGTTGAATCGCTACAACCACTGTCTAAGCCGCCCATCACACCAGCTATTGCCAAGTAGTTACTGTCATCTGCTATCATTAAGTAGGATTCATCCAATAACACTTCTTTACCGTCTAATAAGGTGAATTTATCGCCATTGGATGCCATTTTTACCTTAATTGAACCGTCAATGCTTGATTTGTCAAAGCCATGCATGGGTTGACCCAACTCTAGCATTACATAATTGGTAACATCTACAACTGGATGAATGGCACGAATACCGGACCTGCGAAGTTTTTCTTGCATCCAAAGTGGCGTTTGTTTGCTGTTGTCGATGTTGTTGATTACTCTGCTGATGTAACGAGGACATTGTTTCTTTGCTTGTAAACTCACGGCAATCGTTTCATCATTGCATGAATTTATTGAATCGATTGTTGGTTGCTTGACTTCAAGTTTGTTCAAACAAGCCACATCAATGGCAATGCCTTTAACACAAAAGCAATCGGCGCGATTGGGTGTTAGGTCAATATCAATGATACTGTCGTTTAAATCAAAATATTCCCTGATGTCTTGACCGACTGGCGCATCTGTTGGCAACTCTAACAAACCAGAGTGGTCATCGCTTAAACCCAGTTCTACATTCGAACAAAGCATACCATTTGATTCTAAACCACGCAATTTTGATTTTTTGATTTTAAAATCACCTGGCAATACTGCGCCAATCATCGCTAAAGGAGCCTTAAGCCCTACTCTGGCGTTGGGTGCTCCACAGACAATTTGTAAATTTTCTCCAGTACCTACATCAACCTGACAAACATTAAGCTTATCTGCATCTGGGTGTTTTTCTATGGTAACAATTTCTGCAACCACAACATGGGTAAAGTCACCTGCGGCTGGTATCACTTCATCCACTTCCAAACCTAACATGGTCAATTGTTCGACCAGTTCATCTGTTGTTATTTCAGGATCAACCCACTCTCTTAACCAATTCTCACTAATTTTCATCTGCCCTACTCCTATTTAAATTGCTTAAGAAAAGCCAAGTCATTTTCAAAAAATTGGCGCAAATCTTTGACACCATAACGCAACATGGCAAAACGCTCTACACCCAATCCAAAAGCAAAACCTGTATATTTTTCTGGGTCAATGCCACCTGAACGCAATACATTGGGATGCACCATTCCGCAACCCAATACTTCAAGCCAACCGGTTGTTCCGTCGTCTTTTTTCCATTCTACATCGACTTCAGCAGAAGGTTCTGTGAAAGGAAAGTAAGACGGTCGTAATCTGATCTTTAAATCCTTTTCAAAAAACGCGTTAACAAACTGATTTAAAACGCCTTTTAAGCTGGCAAAAGTAACGGTTTCACCTATTACAAGTCCTTCTACTTGATGGAACATGGGAGTGTGTGTTTGATCAGAATCACTGCGATAAACACGGCCCGGGGCTATGATTTTTATCGGTGGTTTCATGTGTTTCATGGCGCGAATTTGTACAGGAGAAGTATGTGTGCGTAGCAAATGACCATCATCAAACCAAAAAGTATCGTGCATGGTACGAGCAGGATGATGTGCAGGGAAATTCAAAGCTTCAAAATTGTGATAATCATCTTCAATTTCGGGCCCTGTTTTGGTTTCAAAACCCAATCCTGAAAACAAGGTAACAATGCGATTCATGGTTCTGGTTACTGGATGTAAGTTTGCGCTGTTAATTTTGCGGCCAGGCATGGTTATATCTATTGATTCGGCTTTAAGCTTCTTGTCCAACTCTTGTTTTTGTAATATTTCTCTGCGTGTCTGGATATTTTGTTGTAATTGACCCTTGGCTTTATTGATTTCCATGCCCGCTTCTTTGCGTTGATCTCCAGGCAAAGTTCCCAACTGTTTAAGTTGCGAAGTTACTGTTCCTTTTTTGCCTAAATAACTAACACGGATATTTTCCAATGCCTGATTATTATCGGCTGCATTAATTTCTGTTAGGGCTTTTTCTATGAGTTGATTGAGATTTTCCACTTTCCACCTGTTGAAATTTTAATTAATCTTGTTCATAAAAAAAGGGAAATAGCATCTCAGCTTAGCTGAAAGACTAATTTCCCTTTGAACATTTTATCCTGCAATTATTAGTGCAGGAATAAGTTTTATTTTAAAGCTTTTGTAGCAACTTGCGCGACAGCAGTAAAACCTGCTTTGTCGTGAACTGCCATATCAGCCAAAACTTTGCGATCTAGAGAGACATTAGCTTTCTTAAGACCGTTTATAAATCGTGAATAAGACAGACCGTTTATTCTTGCTGCAGCATTGATACGGGCAATCCAAAGTGCTCTGAACTGGCGTTTGCGTTGCTTTCTATCGCGGTATGCATATTGACCAGCTTTAATAACTGCTTGTTTTGCAACGCGGTAAACTTTACGGCGTGCATTGTAATAACCTTTTGCTAATTTTAGTATTTTTTTATGACGTTTTCTAGCTGTAACGCCTCTTTTAACTCTTGCCATTTTTTATCGCTCCTTATGCGTACGGTAACATTGATTTAACTTGCTTGGTATCATTGGCCGAAACCATATCTGTACCACGTAAGTTGCGTTTTCTTTTAGTTGTCATTTTAGTAAGAATATGACTCTTGTTAGCGTAACCGCGTTTAAAGCCGTTGGCTGTTTTTTTAAAGCGCTTTGAAGCCGCTTTTTTGGTTTTCATTTTTGGCATATTAATGCTCCTTATTTTAATTTAAAACTACAACAAGTAATGTCTAAGACATTTTTTCTTCACTAACTCACTGCTGTTAATCAGTAAGAACGAGTCTTACCTGTGCTTTTAATCCTTTGTGCAGGTGTGTTTACCTGTTTGCATTCGTTTCTTGATTATTTATTGATTATTTAACTGACTTTATAGGAGCCAATAGCATAATCATAAAACGTCCTTCCATTTTTGCAGGTCGTTGTTCCACAATAACCTCGTCCTCTAAATCTATTTCTAGTCGATCCAACATGTTTGAACCAATGTCTCTATGAGCCAGTTCTCTGCCTCTGAACATAATGGTGACTTTAACTTTGTTGCCTTGACCAATAAACTTTCTTAGATTACGCAACTTTACTTGGTAATCCGCTTCTTCAGTATTGGGTCTAAATTTAACTTCTTTAAGTTGTACCCTCTTCTGCTTTTTCTTTGAAGCTTGTTTCTTTTTGGAATTTTCAAATCTGAATTTCCCATAGTCCATTATTTTACAAACTGGCGGTTCAGCTTTGGGTGAAATTTCAACCAAATCCAATTTTTGCACTTTTGCTCTATCTAGAGCAGCATCTGTTGCTAATATTCCTACTTGTGAACCGTCACTGTCAATCAGGCGAACTTTCATTGTTACGATTGACTCATTTATTCTTGTTTGGTGTTTCTTTGCGATTTTTCTAAATCCTCTTGTTGGTTTATATCTTTAATTTATTTCTTTAATTCTTATCTATTTGCATTTGTTTAAAATGCATCATTAACTCATTTAAGCTCATACTTCCTAGGTCATCACCATTGAGTTTTCGAACAGTAACTGTTTGGTTTTCAACCTCTTTGTTACCCACAACCAATAGATATGCACACTTCTCTAAAGTATGTTCGCGGATTTTATAGCCGATCTTCTCATTTCGCAAGTCTAGATTGACTCTAAAGCCATTGTTTTTCAATTCTTTTGCCAATTTAGCCGCATATTCGCTTTGAGCATCGGTAATGTTCATAATTACCGCTTGAATAGGTGCCAACCAAAATGGTAGATTGCCTGCATGATGTTCAATCAAAATCCCGATAAATCTTTCGAAAGAACCCAGTATTGCACGGTGCAACATTACTGGCACATGTCTGTCGCCATCTTCGCCAATGTATGATGCATCGAGGCGGCCAGGCATAGAAAAGTCAACCTGAATGGTTCCACATTGCCAAACACGGCCCAAACAATCTTTTAATGAGAATTCAATTTTAGGACCATAAAAAGCACCTTCACCGGGAAGCTCTTGCCAATCTAATTTTTTGTTGTCCAATGCTTGAGCCAAAGCTTTCTCTGCTTTGTCCCAGTCTGCGTCACTGCCGACTCGTTCTTCTGGGCGAGTTGAAAGTCTGTAGATAATGTCTTTAAAACCAAAATCTTGGTAAATTTCATGTAAGAAATCTATAAATCCTGCCACTTCATCTTGAATCTGATCTTCAGTACAAAAAATATGTGCATCATCTTGCACAAAACCTCGAACCCGCATTAGTCCATGTAACGCTCCTGATGGTTCATTTCTGTGGCATGAGCCAAATTCCGCCAATCTTATGGGCAAATCTCTGTAACTTTTTAAACCTTGATTGTAAATCTGCACATGACAGGGACAGTTCATGGGTTTGATGGCAAAAGTTCGATCTTCAGTTTTTACTGTAAACATACCATCGGCAAATTTATCTGCATGACCTGATTTTTCCCACAAGCTGTAATCAACCACTTGCGGAGTATTGATTTCTTGATAATCATGTAGGTTTAACTGTTCACGCATATATTGCTGAACCGCTTGATAGATTGCGCAACGATTTGTGTGCCAAATCTCCATGCCAGGAGCCTGTTCGTGAAAATGGAACTGATCCATGCGCTTTGCCAGTTTACGGTGAT
>CAZLZZ010000161.1:0-7198 GCA_964564165.1 uncultured Alcanivoracaceae bacterium
GTTTATGGGGTGATTATTGCCGGATGGGCTTCAAATTCTAAGTACGCTATTTTGGGCGCTATGCGCAGTGCTGCGCAAATTGTTTCCTATGAAATTGCCATGGGATTTGCCTTGGTTGGTGTGTTAATTGCCGCAGGATCTTTGAATTTGACCGAGATAGTTCAAAGTCAATCAGGCGGCATAGGACATTGGTTTTTTATACCCTTATTTCCTTTGTTTGTTGTCTATTTTATTTCAGGTGTTGCTGAAACCAATCGCGCACCATTCGATGTTGCAGAAGGCGAGTCAGAAATTGTAGCAGGATTTCATGTGGAATATTCAGGTGCTGGTTTTGCCCTGTTTTTCTTGGGTGAATATGCCAACATGATCTTGATTTCGTCACTGACAGCAATCATGTTTATGGGTGGTTGGTATTCGCCGTTTAGTGGAGATTCTTGGCTTGCTGCGCCGAGTGTTTTTTGGTTCTTTTTGAAAACAGGGTTTTTCCTGATGTTATATTTATGGTTCAGGGCAACCTTCCCACGGTTCAGATACGATCAAATTATGCGTTTAGGTTGGAAGATATTTATTCCAATTACTATTTTTTGGATAATGGTTGTGGCTGTAATTAAAGTTTATAAACCTATGTGGATAGGTGGTTAATAATATGAAAATTTTTAATTATTTAAAAAGTTTAACCCTTAAAGAATTACTCAAGGGCATGACCGTAACGGGCAAATATTTCTTTAAAAGAAAATTCACCATTCGTTACCCAGAGGAAAAAACGCCTAAATCAGACCGTTTTAGAGGCTTGCATGCTTTGCGCCGTTATGAAAATGGCGAAGAGCGTTGTATCGCTTGTAAATTATGTGAGGCGGTTTGTCCAGCTTTAGCTATTACTATTGATTCTGAACAGCGTGAAGATGGTACTCGCAGAACAACTAAGTACGAAATAGATTTATTCAAATGTATTTATTGTGGATTTTGTGAAGAATCTTGTCCTGTTGATTCCATTGTTTTAACAGACATACATGAATTTCATTTTGAAAGCGAAGGCAAAAATATTTTGGACAAAGCACAATTATTAGCAATTGGTGATATGCGTGAGAAAGAAATTGCTCAAGCCCGAACCAATGATGCGGAGTATAGATAAATGTTAGATTATTTTCAGTCTTTTTTAGAATATGTTCTTTCTGCTGAAGGCTACCAAGTTATATTGTTTTATATGTTTTCAAGCATATTAATCGGAGCTGCACTGGCTGTGGTTACCCTGCGCAATTCAATTTATTCGGCCTTGTTTTTGATCCTGGCATTCTTCAGTGCTGCGGCCTTGTGGATGTTGTTGGAGGCTGAGTTTTTGGCTTTAACACTGGTTTTGGTTTATGTGGGTGCAGTGATGGTATTGTTTTTATTTGTGATCATGATGCTAGATGTAAAAGTTAAGCCGAAAACTAAATCTGGCATGAGTAATTACACCAAAGTGGGTCTGCTTGTGGCTTGTTTAATGGCCCTTGAAATGGCCATGTTGTTTGGTAAAAAGTTAACCCATGTCTTGCCGCAAGATGATTTGATTAGACATGCCAAAGGCCACAGCAATGTTAAAGAACTGGCACAAAACCTTTATACCCAATATATTTTGCCATTCGAATTGGCATCGGTGATTTTGTTGGTAGCAATTGTTGCAGCTATATTGTTAACGCTTAGAAAACGCACAGATTACAAACATGTGAGTCCAGAATCACAAGTTCACGTTAAAGCCAATAAGAACAGGATGAGAGTAGTTAAGATGGATACAGAAAAAGGCAATTATATCGGAGATGACCAATGAGTTTAATGCATTATTTGGTTCTTGCCAGTATTTTGTTTGTGATTAGTCTTGCAGGTATTTATATCAACCGCAGAAATGTATTGATACTTTTGATGTCGATTGAGTTAATGCTGTTGGCGGTTAATATTAATTTTATTGCTTTTTCGGTTTACCTAAATGACATTCAAGGGCAGGTATTTGTATTCTTTATCTTAACTGTTGCGGCCGCTGAAGCAGCTATAGGCTTGGCAATCTTGGTGGTTATCTTCCGTCAGCGCAAATCGCTAGAATTAGATAAACTTAATGAGTTGAAGGGGTAAAGCAACATGATGAGCATGAATACTTTATTAATCATCGTTCTGTCACCGCTTGTTGGTGCAATTATTGCAGGGTTTTTCGGACGTAAAATTGGACGCACAGGTTCGCATATTGTAACGATTGCATCAGTCGCCATATCTTGTGCTTTGTCTATTCAAGTATTGATGGGCTTGATAAATGGTGAGTTTGTAGCTTTCAATCAAAATGTTTATACATGGATGGTCACAGGCGATGTGAGCTTTAATATAGGTTTTATGGTCGACTCGTTAACTGCATTGATGATGTCAGTGGTGACTTTTGTGTCATTAATGGTGCATATCTATACCATTGGTTATATGCGCGATGACCCCAGTTATCAGCGTTTCTTTGCGTATATTTCATTGTTTACTTTTTCCATGTTGATGTTGGTGATGTCTAATAATTTCTTACAACTGTTCTTTGGTTGGGAAGCGGTAGGTTTTGTGTCATACCTATTGATAGGATTTTGGTTCAAAAAAGAATCAGCCATTTTCGCAAATATGAAGGCATTCTTGGTTAATCGCATCGGTGACTTTGGTTTCTTGATTGGAATTGCTGCGATAATGATGAGCTTTGGCACCTTGGATTACGCCGAAGTATTTGCGCAATTGCCTTCATTTGCCGATAAAACCATTTCTATATTCCCAGGTGTCCAATGGTCACTGATGACCTTTATCGCCATATCTTTGTTTATTGGAGCAATGGGAAAATCAGCACAGGCTCCTTTGCATGTGTGGTTGCCTGATTCGATGGAAGGGCCCACGCCCATTTCTGCCTTGATTCATGCAGCAACTATGGTAACAGCCGGTATCTTTATGGTGGCTCGCATGTCGCCTATATTTGAAATGTCAGATACTGCCTTGAGTTTTGTTATGTTGATTGGTGCTTTTACAGCATTCTTTATGGGTCTGATTGGCATTGTACAAAATGACATTAAACGGGTGATTGCTTATTCGACCCTTAGTCAATTGGGATACATGACAGTTGCATTGGGCGTTTCGGCTTATTCAGCTGCTATTTTCCACCTAATGACTCATGCCTTCTTTAAAGCTTTATTATTCTTGGGCGCAGGTTCGGTGATTATTGCCATGCACCACAAACAAGACATGAGTGAGATGGGAGGCCTGAAAAAATACATGCCAATGACTTTTATTACCATGTGGATTGGTACTTTGGCTCTGATAGGAATGCCTGGTTTCTCAGGTTTCTTTTCAAAAGACATGATTATTGAAGCGACTCATGCATCAGATCGTTGGGGTTCTAGTGTTGCTTATGTTGCAGTTTTATTGGGTGTATTTATTACGGCGCTGTACAGTTTTAGATTGATTTATCTGACTTTTCATGGCAAAGAACGCATGGACAATCACACCAAAGAGCATTTGAAAGAATCGTCTTGGGTGGTGACCTTGCCTTTGATTTTGTTGGCTATTCCTTCGGTAATTATCGGCTGGATAACCATTGAACCGCTATTATTTGGTGATTTCTTAAAAGATGCGATTCATGTTAATCCAGCCAATGATGTGGTGAAACATATTGGAGAGTATCAATTCCATGGGCCTGCAAACTTTGTTTTACATGGCATGACACAATGGCCGTTTTTCTTAGCTCTTGCTGGTTTTGCATTGGCAACTTGGGTATATTTAAAGAAAATTTCAGTGGCAGAAAATGCCAAGAAAACATTCAGGCCTATTTATAACCTGTTGATGAATAAATACGGTTTCGATAGCTTCAATCAAAAATATATTGCAGGTGGTTTGGTTAAATTAGGAAATTTTTTATGGAAATGGAGCGACAGTAAATTGATTGATGGTTTTGTCGTCAACGGTTCGGCTAAATTGGTTAATAAAATCTCTAAAAGTTTTAGAGGGCTTCAATCAGGGCACGTCTACCATTATGCATTGGTTATGGTTGTGGCTGTGATTTTCTTTATAGGAACGTACGTATTATGAACAGCTGGTCATTATTAAGTTTATTGATTTGGATTCCTATTATTGCAGCCTTTGCAATATTGGCATTAGGACCCAATAGAGCAGGGTTGGCAAAATTATTTGGCTTGGTCACTGCTGTTATTACTTTGGTATTGAGTATTCCGTTGTGGCAAAACTTCGATACCACCACTGCCGCTATGCAGTTCGTGGAAAAAGTGGCATGGATTCCATCGTTAAATATCAACTACCATTTGGGCGTTGATGGCATCGCCATGCCTTTGATTGTATTAACCACATTTATCACCGTGCTTACGATATTGTCCGCTTGGAAATCCATCACTAAAAATGTTCATCAATTCATCGCAGCTTTTTTAATGTTAGAAGCATTCATGATTGGTGTGTTTAGTGCGCAAGATGCGATGTTGTTTTATATCTTCTTTGAAGCCATGTTGATTCCCATGTTCTTGATTATTGGAATCTGGGGTGGGCCAGACAGGGTTTATGCGACCATTAAATTCTTCATTTATACCTTCTTCGGATCTGTATTTATGTTGATTGCATTGATCTACTTATACATGAAAGGCGGCAGTTTTGCGATTGCAGACATGGCAGCCTTGTCATTATCACTAACCGAACAAATATGGTTATTCTGCGCATTCTTCATGGCTTTTGCGGTCAAGATTCCGATGTTTCCCGTTCATACTTGGTTACCAGATGCTCACGTCCAAGCACCTACTGCCGGTTCGGTTGTATTGGCTGCTATCATGTTGAAGATTGGTGGGTATGGATTTATAAGATTTTCTTTACCCATTACTCCAGACGCCAGCAGTGAATTAGCCGGCATTGTCATTGTATTGTCCTTGATTGCGATTGTATATATTGGCTTAATCGCCATGGTGCAAAAAGACATGAAGAAGTTAATCGCTTATTCGTCTATATCGCATATGGGTTTTGTCACATTGGGTATCTTTATTGCTTTTGCTTTGATAGACAAGTCAGCTGATACCAACATGGCTTTAGAAGGTGCAATGATACAAATGATTTCTCATGGCTTCATTTCTGCAGCATTGTTCTTGTGTGTTGGTATATTATATGATCGCATGCATACACGCATGATAAGTTCTTATGGCGGAGTGATTAATACCATGCCATTGTTTGGGGCTTTCTTTGTGTTCTTTGCTATGAGTAATGCTGGTCTACCAGGGACTTCGGGTTTCGTTGGTGAGTTTATGATTATTTTAAGCAGCTTTCAGGCCAATTTTTGGTTTGCATTTTTGGCAGCATTGACCTTGATATTTGGCGCAGCATACTCTTTATGGATGGTTAAACGTGTGGTATTTGGCGAAGTAAAATCAGAAGCGGTTTCACAGCTAACAGATATGAATAGGCGCGAAACCTTTATTTTGTCAGTGTTGGCGCTAGCCGTACTTGGGTTGGGACTTTATCCTGAACCTTTAATTGATGTAATGCGTGTTTCAGTAGAACATCTTATTCAACAAATTTCAGTGACGAAGGTATAAACTATGAATTCAATGTTAGGATGGTCTGAATTAGCTCCAATAATACCTGAATTAATTATTCTAGCTACAGCCTGTACTGTATTGCTTTTGGGTCTTTTTATCAGCAAAGAAAAAGGCGGATTGTTGGTATTGACCTCAATAATAGGCGTGGTATTCGCCGCGATTGCAACGGCTAAAAGCCACATGGGGGACTTGGAGTTGGTTAAACAAGTCTTATTTAATGGCAACTTCGTGCGTGACTATATGGGCGATGTCTTAAAATTAGCCGTGTATTTCATCATGCTGTTCGTGTTTATTTACTCAAAGCAATATTTGCGCAACAAAAATATTTTCAAAGGAGAATTTTATGCGTTGATGTTATTTGGCTTGCTGGGCATCATGATTATGATTTCCGGATATAACTATATTACCTTGTATTTAGGCTTAGAACTATTGGCATTAAGCTCCTATGCACTGGTTGCCTATGACCGCGACAATTCACAATCCACTGAATCAGCCATGAAGTACTTTGTCCTAGGTGCTATAGCATCAGGTATGTTGCTGTATGGGATGAGTATGATTTATGGTGCAACAGGCACCTTGCAAATCGATGAAATATCTGCTGCAATAGGTCAATCTCAAGATACCATGTTGGTGGTCTTTGGTCTGGTGTTTATTATGGTTGGAGTTTCATTCAAATTGGGCGCAGCACCTTTTCATATGTGGGTACCCGATGTCTACCAAGGCGCACCAACCGCAACAACTTTGTTTATATCATCAGCCCCAAAAATAGCAGCCTTTGCCTTTGCGATCAGAATATTGGGCCAAAGTTTAGATGGTCTATTTGATCAATGGCAGCACATTATTGCTGTTATTGCATTGTTGTCCATAATTATTGGCAACTTATTTGCCTTGCAACAAACCAATATCAAACGCCTATTTGCCTATTCAACCATCTCCCATATTGGTTTTATGTTGTTGGGCTTCTTAGGTGGCGAACAAGGATATTCCGCATCGATGTTTTATATCATCATCTATGCCTTAATGAGTGTCGCTGGCTTCGGTATGATTATTGTCCTGTCGTGCAAAGGATTTGAAGCAGAAAATATTTCGGACTTCAAAGGATTAAACCAACGCAATGGTTGGTTTGCTTTTATGATGTTATTAATCGTTGCTTCCATGGCAGGTTTCCCACCTTTGGTCGGGTTCTTTGCTAAGTTATATGTATTAAAAGCAGTCGTCGATCAAGGTTTTTACATACTGGCAGGTATTGCAGTAGTTTTCTCCGTCATTGGTTCGTTCTATTATTTAAAACTGATCAAAGTCATGTACTTTGATGAGTCTGAAAGCGACCAAGAAATTACCGCAGGCTTTGATGTGAAATCTATTTTGAGTTTCAATGCATTGTTGCAATTGGCGTTATTGTTGTTTATTCCATCTATATTGGGATATTGTATTAAAGCGATAGAGAGTTTGTAAGAGATTCTGTCATTCCTGCGTAGGCAGGAATCTCTTTGGGAATCGTGGCTTTGTTTAAGACTTCTAAGGGAAAATGAGATGTACAGGAATAAAAGGGTACTGACCCGAATGGCGCTCTGTTTTGATGACTTTCACTTTTCCTTGGCTTGTCCAGCCATCTAATTCAAACT
>CAZLZZ010000162.1:0-7058 GCA_964564165.1 uncultured Alcanivoracaceae bacterium
CAAGGGGCACACCCTGCGGTGGTTTTGTTTTAGTCTTTACAATTTTTGCAAATAATCACCAACCAACTTTGAATAATTATCTTGATCCACCAAAAATGAATCGTGGCCTTGAATGGAATCTGTTATTTTTAACTCCGCTTGGCAATTTGTTTTATTCAGTAGTTCAGCTAATTCTTCTTGCTGTGCTTTGGGAAATAATAAATCGGTTCGTGCGCCTACAATTAATGCTGTCTGCAAATTAATGTCAAAAAACGGATTACCGCATTGGTGTTTTGAATAGTCACAGGCATCAAACCAATCCATAGCACGTGACAAATAAATATAACTAATCGGATCAAACTGATGCACAAATTTCTCTGCATGGTGTTCTAAATAAGCCTCCACTGGGAACTCGATGCCAAACGGTTTGAGTGGACGTTGTCGCAAGCTTCGCGGAAATTTATCTTTCCATTCCTCTGCCGAACGATAAGACAACATGCCCATTTTGCGGGCTTGTTTCATGCCTTGGGTTGGCCATTGTTCACTGGAATAATTGCCGTCATTGAAATTGACATCGGTTAATATAGCCTCGCGTTGTAACGAACGAATCGCTGTACTAAATGGCTCTGAATGACAACCCGCAGCGATATTGACCATGTGATGTGTAACATTGGGATGCTGTAAAATCAAAGCCAAAGCCGACATGCCACCCATTGACGGGCCAATAACACACGCCAATTTTTCTATGCCCAAAGATTGAACCACTTGCCAAGTTGAGTTGGCTATATCTTCTAGTGTCAAATCCGGGAATGAAAACTTGTAGGAAATCTTAGTCACTGGGTCAGGTGAACATGGGCCAGTTGAGCCTTTGCAACTGCCCAAAGAGCTGGCACAAATCACAAACCACTTGTCGGTATCTATCGCCTTGCCTTGCCCCAACATGAACTCCCACCAACCTGCTGTTTCGCGTAAATTGTCTGATTGGCCATGTGTAGCCGCATGAGAATCTGTCGACAAACCCGTGAAAATTAATAGGGCGTTGTCCTTCTTATCATTCAGTTTGCCCCAAGTTTCATAAGCGATTGTTGCACCATTGAGCTCCCCGCCATGCCGCATTTTGAAATGATTTAGTTTGTATAAATTTAAATAACTTGCCATAAATAATAATTCACACTTGTCATCCTCGCGAATGCGGGGATCCATTTATTTTAAAGCATTGGACTCTCATTTTCATGGGAATGACATATTAATAAAAAAAGCGGCATTATTGCCGCTTTTAATGATGACTCTATTCTAATTCAAATTATGTTGTATTTCTATACCTTCTTAACCAAATTGCCAATGCAACCATGATTGAGCAAAAGATAGCACCATATAATATTTCTAGACTGGCAAGTGAGGAAAACATATTACTCATAATGTGATCAATAGTGGACTCTTCAGGGTTAAACCGAAAACTATTGCCACTTAAAGAACCAGAACCATAAGGAAGCAATGCATGACCCGCATAATTCAAGGGCTCTTTGAACATAGAAAAATTAGTAAATTTAAAGGTCAATACGTTTATCCAATACCATGAAAATGCAAAGATTGCCGGAACAAAGATAGCAAATAAGAAGGGGCGCCTTTTGCTCACTGAAGAACTAAATATTAACCAACCATAAATCGGTAAAGCCCAAAACATCTGTGTTATCGTACCCATAAACATCACTTTACCTCCCGCGTACAAACTGGCAGGCGACCAAATCAACTGAATTGGGCTTAAACCATGAATAAGCAAAATAACAGCAAATATTAACATCAAAACCAAAGTCACAGCTAAATAAACCGCTACAAAGACCATAGGCACAAAGAACATAGCTGTTATTAGTTTTGAAAACACGGTAGTCGCATCGCTAATGGGTAAAGATTTCCAGAACAATATACTTTGGTCTTTTCTGTCATCGAACAAAGAACCCAATAAAAAGAAAAACAAGACAAAATACAAGACCATCAAGAAGATTGACGACATTCCCATCATCTGTCCATCCCAAAGCATAGACAAATCTTCAGGGGTTAAATTCGCAGATTCTTTTATTAGTTGACTAGCAAAATCGATTGACCCTGATTTATTTGCTAACACAATCGCCGTAATATAAGCACCAATACTTATGACTATAAAAACAATGCCCATGATAATAGGCGCTTTAATAAATGCACCACGGTGCTCCCAAAATTCTCTTTTAATCAAAGCTTTGTATGTATTGAATATCCTCATGCTGCTTCCTCCTCTCTTAACATCGCCACAAACAAATCTGCCACTCCAGGTCTTTGAACGTCACCCAGTGCTTCAAGTTCGCCTCGATTAACATTCTTAAACAACATCACATGTTTACCAAATACTTTGCGGCTTTGCAAAGGCTTAAAACTCATGGCATCTTCGTAGTTTTCTGATGAAACCATCACTTCAAAATATTCTTCTGTTAATTCATCCATTGAAGAATCCAACACAATCTTGCCGTCTTTAATAAACAAAAGATCTGTTAATATGTGCTCGATTTCTTCCACTTGATGAGTGGTGATAATAATGGTTCTTTCATGGTCAAAATAATCGTTGAGTAAATTATCATAAAAGTCTTTTCTGTATATAATGTCTAAACCCAGTGTCGGCTCATCTAATACCAATAATTTTGCTTCAATTGACATCACTATCGCCAAATGCAATTGTACAACCATGCCCTTTGACATAGATTTTACTTTTTGTTTTAAACCCAACTTGGTTTTTTTCAAAAAGGCTTCGGCTTTAACACGTGAAAACTTAGGGTGTGTTTCTTCAACAAAATCCAACACTTCATTGACCTTGATCCATTTAGGCAATACCGCCACATCTGCAATAAAACAGATATCTTCCATTAATTTAGCTCGCTCTTTGAATGGGTTGATACCCATGACCTCAAGCTCTCCATCATAAGAGGTTAAACCCAACATTGCTTTGAGTAAAGTTGTTTTGCCAGCACCATTTGGCCCAATTAAACCGACGATTTTTCCTTTGCCAATGGTTAAATTGATGTCATCCAAGGCTTTAAATTTGCCATAACTTTTAGATAGGTTTTTTGTTGATATAATATTTGTCATTTTTATGATGCCCCTTGCATGTCTTTTAATGAATTAATTAATACTTGTGGATCAATGATTAAATCCTTTATGCGTGTTTGGATATCTGGCCAGTCTTTTTGCAAGAACTTTTCTTGATCGCAGGCAAGTAATTTTTCTCTTGCACCTTCTTTGACAAACATGCCCAAACCTCTTTTCTTTTCTACCAAATTTTCATCGACCAAATACTGCCACGCTTTAGAAACAGTAATGGGGTTCAATTGATAATCCGAAGCCACCTGCCTAACCGAAGGCAGAGCTTCGTTCTCTTTTAAATCTCCCACTAAAATCATATTGCGAATTTGATCTTTTAGTTGAAGATAAATGGGTTCTTTATCGTTCCACTGGAAACTCATGATCTCTTCCCTACTTCAGTTTTGGTATTAATAATTCAAATGCTTTATTCAAATCAAGGCTCGTTTTAACTTCTTTAAGAATACAAATATTGATTGATTGATCTTTGCATGGCTTGTCTTCAACTAACAAAGTACTGACACTCCAAGAAATTGCCAAAGTTGCACTGATAGCCAATGAAAAAAAGGCAGTGATGGTTAACATTTGATTCAATTGTGTTTTCATAATAGTCGCTCTAGTATTTATTGTGTTTATGCTGTAGTGTTGTAGCTTAGTACAACACCTAAGCAATTGCAAGTATTATTTAAAATATGTCAGACAAGTTATTCAAAAAAGTTTCATTGTTTTTAAGATTTTATAATAAAAAAATCTTCAATTGTGGTACAATTTTATGGATTTGAAAAAATTATATAAAACATTATTCATGACAGGGGAAATACTATGAAAAAAAACACTATTAGCCATCTCAAAAAAGGCTTAATATTAAGTCTATTGGGATTATCCATTAACAGTCAAGCTATTCAGGTAACTGGACTAATGAATCCAGCAGAAGTACTTTATCCAGAAACACAAATACCCACGGTAAAAGCCTCTTCGATGGCAGATATTGCTTTTATGAATGGTTATTTACATGCAAAAGACCGCTTGTTTCAGATGGATTATACAAGACGGTTAGCTAGCGGCACAGTTTCAGAATTATTGGGGGCAGCAGGTTTAAGCACAGATATTCAACTGCGTACCATTGGCTTTAAAAGAGCAGCTTTGAAATCTTATTTTACAGCATCAGTAGAAACCAAAGTGATTTTGCGTTCGTATTCCAATGGTGTGAATGCTTATTTAAAAGACAATGACTTGCCGATTGAGTACTCTGGCCTGGAATTGACCTCAATTCCTCGTTGGACACCTCTTGATTCATTGGCTATTGTGAAATTAATTGCTTTTCAGTTATCTAATGACCTACAAGAACTAGATTGGACAATTGCTATCGGTACATTCCAACAAGTCGGAGCACTGGCTGGTTTTGATGGCACCAAGCTTTTCATGGAAGATTTGTACCGCTCTGCTCCACCGGATGACCGAGTAACTGTACCTGGATTTCTTGAGTCTATTGGCGGTGTGGTTTTAGAAGACAATCAAGCCAAGTCAACAGCTTTAGTTACCAGTAACTTTACCCAATATTCAGCTGTTGATATTGCACTGGCAAAAGACATTTCTGACACATGGAATGCAACTCCAGACTTAAAGAAACTAAGAAATGACGGGTCAAAGGACAAAGGATCAAATGTTTGGGCAATATCTGGTGAACACACACAAAGCGGATTTCCCATCGTTGCCAATGATCCGCATTTAGATTTGAACTACCCGTCGGTATTTTATCCCATTCATCTCATTGTAGAAAACAATGGAACAGTTGAATACAATACTGCAGGTGTTGGATTTCCTGGCGCACCTGTTATCGCACAAGGGTGCAACACTGAACTGTGCTGGGGCAGCACTGTTCATCCGATAGACGAAACCGACTTCTTCTTTGAAGATATACGCACCAATTTATTTGGCTTACCTGCCTTCACGGTATTCAACGGTGTAGAAGAGCCCATTCATTATATATTCCAAATTTTTAATGCCAATCAAGTTGGCGATGGTATCTTAGACAATATCGAAAACCAACATATTGGGTATGATGCGGGTGGCATTACTTATATTGTACAAAGAAGAAATAATGGCCCTATTTTATCAGTCGATAGAGAGAACAACCGTGCTGTTAGCATGCAATATACAGGCTTTAGTGCTACCCAAGAAGTTCAAGCGTTTATTAATATGTCCCGCTCAAGCGATGTATTTGAATTTAAACAAGCCTTAACTCAATTTGATGTGGGTTCTCAGAATTTCGGTGTAGCGGACATTTACGGAAATATTGCCTACTATACTGGAGCCGAAGTACCGATCCGTGAAGACTTACAAACCATGATGGCTCCAGATGGCGCACCACCCATGTTTATTCGTGATGGAACAGGTGCACGTAAAAACGAATGGATGCCAGTTAGTAATCCACAGGTCAATCAAGCAGTAAACCACGAAATCATCCCAACTGCCGAAATGCCTCAATGGGAAAACCCTGTGCAAGGCTGGTTTGCCAATGCCAACAATGACCCAATTGGGTTGTCAGCGGACAACAATGTTCTAAATCAATTAAGACCTGATGGCGGATTGTACTATCTATCACAAGGTGGTTATTCAACTTATCGTATGGGTAGAATTGACCGAATAATTAAGTCATCCTTAGAAAATGATGGCAAAGTCAACGCCAATGACTCCAAAGCATGGCAGGCAAACAATCAAATGATGGATGCTGAGTTAATTATGCCACACATATTAACCGCTTTTGATAATGCGGCCACCGAAGGTGCATGGCCAGGAATTGCACAATTCTTAGCTGATCCACGGGCTATTGCCACTTTAGAAAAGTTTTTAGTTTGGGACTTCTCAACGCCAACAGGTGTTGCCGAAGGTTACGATCCTTTTGAAAACCCATTTGCACTGACACCACCAACAGACACTGAAATAAATAATTCAGTAGCTGCAAGTATATATTCAACATGGCGCTCAATGGCAATACGCAATACCATTGATGCAACCATGAACGGTGTTGATGCTGCCATTGGTCAAGAGTTACTTGGTCCTCAATTACCCGGGAGTAAATATGCATTCAATGGTTTTAAACATTTATTGGATAGCTTCCCTCAGAATAAAGGCATTGGTGGTTCTGGACTTAATTTCTTCACCAACCCAAGTGCACCAACACCTGAGGATGCCAGAGATTTTATTATTCTTGCCAGTTTAAAACAGGCTCTTGATTTGTTAGCCAGTGATGAGTTCGCACCCGCTTTTAATAACTCAACTGACATTATGGATTATCGTTGGGGCAAATTGCACCGCATTGAATTTAGCCATATTCTCGGTACAAGTTTGTCAGTACCTAATGGTTTATTTGGTTTAAGTACCATCGACGGACTTTCGGGCGTTGCTCGATCGGGTGGTTATCAAGTACTTGATGCATCCACTCACAGTGTGAGAGCAAACACTCTTGATGGATTCATGTTCGCATCGGGTGTTGCTAGACGCTTTGTATCAACCATGACCGATACAGGTCCTGCTGCTGAACAAATCATTCCTGGCGGGCAAAGTGGTAATATCACTGATGGCGCATTGTATGTTAACCAGCTATTCCATTGGTTAACCAACAATTACTTCCCATTGATTATTGACCCCAATGTGATTGATGCCATTTCAGAAAGAACTGAAAATTATGAGCCTTAAGTAGTTAATTATTTATCAGAATCAAGGAGGTGCAATGTTATTGCACCTCCTTTTTTTATTCTCTATTTTTAATTTCCCTTTCTTAAATTCGTTACTGATACACCGCCTATTCCCCAATTATCGGTTGACACCTCATCTATGACAACAAAAGTTGTTTTTGGATTTTTATTTAGTACCGTTTTCAACAATTCTGTTACACCCTTTATCAATTTTTGTTTGTCTTCAACACTGACATCTTCATCTGTTATCTTAATATTTACATAAGGCATGTTTCA
>CAZLZZ010000163.1:0-7013 GCA_964564165.1 uncultured Alcanivoracaceae bacterium
TATTAGACTTATCAGATATTCTATGGGGGAATGATGCCTATTTTGATGTGCAAAACGTTATAGTAAGCCATGCAAGTTTTAGTTGCGATGAATCACCAATAAGCAATGTTCGTGAAAATTATGATGAAATCCAATATCTATTGGAGCATTGTGAATTAAAGGCGATTGTTAATAACTTAACAAATATTGAACCCAAATCTAAATGGCTTGGATTTGCACAAAAAGGATTCTTAAAAGGTTGCCCAATGACCTATCGATTGGTGTATGAACAAATAAAACGTGCCAAACACATGAGTTTAAAACAAGTTTTTGCTATGGAACTGATAATGTCAACACGCTGTGCCATGAATGGTGACTTGCAAGAGGGTATTCGTGCACTGTTGATTGATAAAGATAACAAGCCCAAATGGAGTGTGAAATCCATTGACGAAATCAGCAAAGAACAAACAGAACAGTATTTTATTTCACCGTGGGATAAACATCCATTAATCGGTATTTAAAAGAACGCAATAGAGGAACAGTATGTATACAGATGTATTTTTAGGCGAAGACATAGAGCTATTACGCGACACAGTACGTAATTTTGCCAATGAAGAAATAGCGC
The DNA here is from genome assembly GCA_964564165.1 of uncultured Alcanivoracaceae bacterium. Taxonomy (GTDB): domain Bacteria; phylum Pseudomonadota; class Gammaproteobacteria; order Xanthomonadales; family Marinicellaceae; genus NORP309. Next base: position 605 of record CAZLZZ010000163.1, read on the forward strand.
CAAGAGCGGCTCAAATTGATGAGGACAACTTGTTTCCTGCTGATTTGTGGCAAAAAATGGGTGATTTGGGCTTGCATGGTATAACTGTACCATCAGAATATGGTGGATCAGAAATGGGTTATTTGGCACACTTAGTGGTTATGGAAGAAATTTCGCGGGCATCGGCTTCTGTGGGTTTATCTTATGGCGCACATTCAAATTTATGCTTAAACAACATGTTTAAGCATGCCAATGAAGTACAAAGGCAAAAATATGTCCCTAAATTATGTAGTGGCGAATTTGTAGGTGCGCTGGCGATGAGCGAACCAGGGGCGGGATCTGACGTGGTCGGTTCTATGGCATGTAAGGCAGAATTTGATGGCACAAACTGGATAGCTAATGGCACTAAAATGTGGATTACCAATGGACCTGATGCCGATGTATTGATAGTTTATATGCGTACTGCTGACAAAGCCGCAGGTTCTAGCTGTATGACTGCCTTTATTATCGAAAAAGGTATGCAAGGTTTTTCGACTGCTCAAAAACTAGACAAACTGGGAATGAGAGGTTCAAATACCTGTGAATTGGTGTTTGAAGATTGTGTTATTCCTGCAGAAAATATTTTGGGAGAAGCCAATCTAGGTGTCAGAATATTAATGAGTGGTTTGAATACAGAAAGACTGGTCTTATCGGGTGGTCCCATTGGGATAATGCAAGCTGCATGCGATATTGCCTTTCCTTATGTGTCTCAACGCAAACAATTTGGCAAAGATTTAGGTCAATTTGGTTTAATGCAAGCTAAAATTGGAGAAATGTATACCAAGTTACAAGCCAGTAAATATTTTGCTTATGGTATTGCTGCCAATTACGATAAAAAAATCAACTCAAGACTCGATCCAGCAGCTTGTTTGTCTTTTTCATCCAGAAATGCCGTAGATGTGGCGCTGGAGGCGATTCAGGTATTGGGTGGCAATGGTTATATCAACGAATACCCGACCGGTAGATTGCTGCGTGATGCCAAGTTGTATGATATAGGTGCTGGAACCAATGAAATTCGTTTGATGCTGATTGGGCGTGAATTGTATCATGAAGCCAAAGTGAATTAATCATTGCCTTACAGCAAAGTAAGTATTAGAATTAAAAATAAGCAAATTTAACAGGTTAGAATATGTCGCTAGCAACAATACCAACCGATATCAGAGCAACTCTGAGTTTGAAAAGAGGGGATAAAATAAATTTTATAATTATCGACAATGAGGTAAGATTTTTACCTATAACAAAAGATATTAATTCTTTAAAAGGGATTATTAAGAAACCAGCAAAACCTGTAAGCATTGAAGAGATGAATGAAACCATTAAAACCAAAGGAGCAGAACAGTGATTGGTATTGATACCAATATTTTAATTCGGTTTTTTACTCAAGATGATCCAATTCAATCTGAAATATCTACCAGTTTTTTAAATTCAACTGAAAAATAACCAAGTTTAATTAGTCATATAACAAGAGAAAAAATATGAAAAATGTATACATCATCGGTGCTAAACGCACAGCAATTGGATCTTTTCAAGGTCAGTTTTCTAACACAGCATCGCCAAAATTGGGTGCTGCTGCAATTAAAGCAGCTGTTGAACAAGCAGGTATCGATGATATTGATGAAGCACTGATTGGTTGCGTATTACCCGCAGGAGTAGGGCAAGCACCTGCTAGGCAAGCTGTTTTGGGTGCAGGATTAGACAAATCTATCGTTTGCACAACGGTGAATAAAGTCTGTGGATCAGGCATGAAAACAGTAATGATGGCTTATGATGCAATTAAAGCAGGTTCAGCAAATACAGTGATTGCTGGTGGCATGGAATCAATGACTTTAGCACCTTACATGCTGCCAAAAGCCCGCAGTGGTTATCGCATGGGTCATGGCGTTACCTTAGACCACATGTTCTATGACGGATTGCAAAACCCCTATGATGACAATATGATGGGTGTGTTTGCCGAAACTTGTGCCGATAAATACGCCTTTAGTCGACAAGCCCAAGATGAATTTTCAGCCGAATCAGTCAGACGTTCAATGACAGCAATGGAAAATGGTGCTTTTGATGCAGAAATTACCGATGTCACTGTGGTTAATCGCCGTGTTGAATCCATCATCAATAAAGACCAAGAACCACCCCGTTGCAATATCGACAAAATCTCAACTTTGCGTCCAGCTTTTAGACGTGAAAATGGCACAGTAACTGCTGCCAATGCTTCCAAAATTTCCGATGGCGCAGCAGCCATGATAATCGCCAGTGAAGCCGTTGTTGCGGATAATAATTTAACACCATTAGCAAAAATAGTCGGGCACACAAGTTTCGCACACGAACCAGAATGGTTTACCACAGCCCCAGTTTCAGCTATGCAAAAATTGATGGATAACTTGGATTGGAAAGTCGAAGATGTTGACTTATTTGAAATCAACGAAGCCTTTGCCGTGGTAACTATGGCAGCTATGCAAGAACTGAATATTCCACATGATAAAGTAAATATTAATGGCGGAGCTTGTGCGTTAGGGCACCCAATTGGTGCAAGTGGTACAAGAATTTTAGTGACATTATTGTATGCTCTCAAACAAAAAGGTCTTAAACGCGGAATCGCCAGTTTGTGTATTGGTGGTGGTGAGGCGACTGCTGTTGCTATTGAGGTTGTTTAAGGGATATTTATCCACAGGTTGCAGGGATTGCACAGATTTTAAAAAGAGTAACGCAAAATGTTCGATGAAAAAGAGATATTAACAAAATGTTAGGAGTTTATACTTAATGGAAAACCCAGAACTTTTCATTTTAATTATTAATGTAACAATTATTTCTATACAGTATTTTATAGTGTTTCCTATATTTGCTAAAAATGATATTAACAAAATAGCTATCAATGACCTGATTGCATCAATCGTTTCTCTTGTTATTGCAGCTAGTTTTTTTATGAAACAGGGTATGAATTTAATATTGTTTTTACCACTATAAACTGGTTTTTGTTTTCAATAATTACTTATATATTGTTAGAAATGCCTGTTTCAATTTGGTATGTTACTAAGAATGAAGTATTTAAATGATTTTTGCATAAGACCCAAATCCCGATATAGAAAATACGATGCTAACACAAGTCCCTGATGCACCTAGAAAACGAAAAAACACTCATCACCAAAACCCATATTACAACTTTAACTGGACAGTAGTGATATCCTATGTGAAAACGATTGACTTACAAGGCCTTCCTTGGTGGAACAAATAAATTGCCAGCAATTAACCCTACTGCTAAAGCCACAGCCACTAACAATGCTGAAAAAGCCGTTTGTATTCCATCTAAGGTTTGATTGTCCAACATGGCTTCCAAAGATTTAAACCCAATGCTGCCCGGAACCAATAACATAACACCAGGGATATGCATAATTGAAGCCGGTTTTTTAGAAAGCAAAGCAAAAACATTTCCAGCAATGGAAACAGCCAGCACCGCTGCAAAAGATGAAAAGGGCGATTGCAGCCACATAGCAGCAAATTTAGAACCCATAATTGCTATAGTAGCTGTCAACAGAATCCAAATATAATCTCTGGGTTTTGCATTAAACAACACAGTAAATGCAGAACTGATGGTGAAAATAGACAAATAAACAAACCACTCTGGTACTGATTGCATTTTATTAATAGATACATCTCCATACAATCCAATGGCAAGCATAAACCCCAAAGCCAAACCAAATGACAACAACAAAAATGTAGTCACGGCACCTGCCATTCTGGCACTGCCAGAGACCAAATGCCCTGTTGATAGTTCACGAATTGCGGTGGTAATGCCAAGGCCTGGTACCAAAATAATTAACCCAGATAATGATACAATAAAATGATCAATATTTTGCCCAAAATGGCTGATTGACATAGCAGTAAAGCCAACAGCGGTTGCAGCTATTGGTGTATACAACAAAGACAGATGGGCATGTTTTGAACTGAAAACAATAACCAGTGCCGTCAACCACCCCATCATCAATGAAGCAAAAACATCCATCCAACTGCCTTGGAACAATCCAGCCAAACTGGCAGAAGCCAAGCCTATAGCAAAAATATTCAATGCAGGGTGGTATCTGGGTTCGGCTTTGTTGATGCGGTTTATTTCATCATAAGCATCATAAACATCCAGTTCATCATTTTCTAAACGGGTAATCACATCACTCAAGTCGCTAATTTTTTCCAAATTGACATCTTTGGGAGTGGTTCTTTCCATATAAGTGCGCTGTACCTCTTCATCGCCAAGTGTCGCAAATAATGCAGTTGGCATAGAAAAAAAGTTGCCTTCCATTTTAAATTTATCCAACAATACTTGCATAGAAGCTTCTAGCCTATGAGCTGGTGCTCCTGCTTCAGAAATGGCTCTGCCCATTTTTAACAGCAGCTTAGACTGTGCGCGTCTGGTTTGTCTAGTGAGTCTTGTCATGACCTTTATTTATGACCTTGAGTATTTAATTAAGCGGTAAAATAATAACACAAAAGCAATGCTTGCATAGATTAATGGTTCAAGTAAATCATTTTTTACCAACCAAAGAAAGTGTAAACAAGCCAAAATAGCAACCACATAAACACCTCTGTGTAGAGTTTTCCATTTCTTGCCTAATTTCCTGATCATTTTCTTGTTAGAGGTTACCGCCAATGGTATCAATATCAACCAAGCCAAGAAACCAACCGTTATATAGGGTCTGTCAATAATATCTTCCCACAAGTGAGCAAAGTCAAACTCTAAATCCAGCCAAGTATAAACAAGCAAATGCAGACTCACATAAAAAAATACAAATAAGCCAATCATTCTGCGTAAGCGCAAGAAAATCGATTGTTTGGTGATGTTTTTCAATGGGCTCATTGCCAGAGTTAACAACAAAATACGCAACGACCAAAGACCAGTGTAGTGCAAAATATATTCAACAGGATCAGCTGTTAAATCATCATTGAAGCCAAAATAGACTAACATAAATAAAGGAACTAACAATAAAATAAAGACAATGGCTTTGATACTTTTCATAAATACAATAACGGGAAATGTAATAACGGATTTTACTTGAGAAGCATCACGGTATCATCACATTTAGAATATTAATGATGAAAATAGCTGGTTGAGGGTGTAAACTAAACTGTGTAACATCATTTTAGTCTATTTGGTAGTTTTGTGATTTTGAGGCAAGGATGATTTTACCATATAGGGGTTGAAGGAAAAGACTATTAACCACAGAGGGCACAGAGTTCACAGGGGTGAAAAGATTGTTGTGGCTTTTGATTCTAATTAAAATCGGGTCTTATTGTCTTCTTTATCTATAGACGAGCACCATTGTAAAAACCTCTGTGAGCACTGTGCCCTCTGTGGTTAGTTTTATTTGAGCTCATAAATAAACAGCTATTGTGTTTGCTTGTTTTTAATTGTTTCACAGTTATTTTTTATTGGCTAAACCCAGCTGCCCCGATATGAGTATGCTTGGAAATGGATAGCATTTTTTACTTCAGGTTTTCTGTAGTAGGTTTTCTATGCTCGGACAAGTTCCTGGTCCCGAGATTTGGTTTTGATTTTGCATTTTTAAATGACAATGATTTTTTCACAGTTGGCCATTCTTCCTTGGTAATAGAATAAACCACAGTATCGCGATAGCAGCCATCGTCATCAAGTGTATGGTTTCTCAGTACGCCATCTTGTTTGGCTCCAAGTCTAGCTATGGCGATACGAGATGAATGGTTGTGCCAATTGGTGCGGAATTCTACGGCAATACAGCTCATATTTTCAAAAGCATGACTTAACAACAGATGTTTGCACTCAGTATTGATGCCTGTACGTTGGGTTGATTTGGAATACCATGTGTAACCAATTTCAACACGGTTGTTATTGGTGGCGTTACAGTATCGAGTAGAGCCAATTATTTTATTGTTTGACTTGTCGATCACAACAAAGGCATGAGCGCGGCCTGCTTGATTTTCAGTCATGGCTGTATCAATATAATTATCAATGGTTTGTTTTGAAGGAACAGATGTGTACCACAAATTCCACAACTCACCATCGGCAGCTGCACTGATTAAAGCAAGTCTATGTTCTTTTGATAGTGGAATTAATTTAACCGAATTACCTTCTAAATGAATGTCGTTTAACCAATTACTCATTGAATGATACCAAGTTGTTTGAGTGCGTTTATTGTAATGGTCTTGCGTTTGTTATTAAAAGGTTTTTCATGATTTTCTTTGGGCTTGATGTTAGTTGCAAAAAAATAAACATTGTCTTCTTTTTCAAGATAACCAACATACCAGCCGTTGTAGTTGCTATTCTGTATAGACAATCCTGATTTGGCACGTAGGGTGTGATTATTGGTTTGTTTGGCTATAAACATTTGTTGGAAGATCTGTTCGGTGCGTTTTGAAATGGGTAATTCTGATA
>CAZLZZ010000164.1:0-7003 GCA_964564165.1 uncultured Alcanivoracaceae bacterium
CAACAGTGCATTTAGTCTTTGTTGAATAACACCACGCATAATCCTAAACTGATCATTCATGTCATTCTTGACTTGCTCTAATTGTTCTTCTTCAATTTTTTCCGCTCTGTGTCCTTTTTCAACACCATCTCTGGTGAAGACCTGAACATCAATAACCGTACCAAATGTACTTGAACCCACTTTTAATGAAGTATCCTTAACATCCAAGGCCTTTTCACCAAAAATTGCTCTCAGTAATTTTTCTTCAGGGGTTAATTGCGTTTCGCCTTTTGGTGTAACCTTGCCGACCAAAATATCGCCAGGCCCCACTTCAGCACCCACATATACAATTCCCGAATCATCGAGCTTGGTTAATGCACTTTCACTGATATTGGGAATATCCGCAGTAATTTCTTCGATGCCCAATTTTGTATCGCGAGCAATACAAGTCATCTCAACGATATGAATGGTTGTAAACCGGTCTTCTTTAACAACTTTTTCAGAAATTAGAATCGAATCTTCAAAGTTATAACCATTCCAAGGCATAAATGCGATAAGCATATTTTGCCCCAATGACAACTCACCCAAATCAGTAGACGGGCCATCAGCCAAAATATCGCCCACATCAACCTTGTCACCAATATTTACAATGGTTTTTTGGTTAATACAAGTATTCTGATTAGATCTTGTGTACTTGGTTAAGTTATAAATATCAACGCCTGGATCATCTTCTCCAATAAACTCTTCATCAACTCGAATCACAATTCTTGAAGCATCTGCCATTTCAACAGTTCCAGGACGTTTAGCCATTGCTGTAACGCCTGAATCTCTTGAAACAATTTTTTCCATTCCAGTACCAACCAATGGCTTATCAACCTTTAAAGTCGGAACCGCTTGACGTTGCATGTTTGAACCCATTAATGCTCTATTTGCATCATCATGCTCAAGAAACGGAATCAAAGCAGCAGCTACCGAAACAATTTGTTTGGGTGATACATCCATATAGGCAATTTCTTCAGGTGTTTTTAATGTAACTTCACCTTGATGTCTGCTCAATACGAAATCTTCAGTCAACTTGCCCTTTTTGTCCATAACAGCGTTGGCTTGTGCAATAGGGAAATCACCCTCTTCAATGGCTGACAAATATTCAATTTCATCAGTTACCTTACAATCAACAACTTTTCTATAAGGCGTTTCTAAGAAACCATAAGGGTTTGTTCTTGCATAAACCGCCAATGAGTTTATCAAACCAATGTTTGGACCCTCTGGAGTTTCAATGGGACACAAACGACCATAATGTGTTGCATGTACATCTCGGACTTCAAAGCCTGCACGTTCACGTGTCAAACCACCTGGTCCTAAGGCAGAAATACGGCGTTTATGAGTAATTTCAGACAATGGATTATTTTGATCCATAAATTGTGACAACTGATTCGAACCGAAAAATTCTTTTACAGCCGCCGCAATGGGCTTAGCATTAATTAAATCTTGTGGTGCCAATCCTTCAGAATCAGCCACCGTTAATCTTTCACGTACCGCACGCTGTACACGTACTAGACCTACCCTGAATACATTTTCAGATTGTTCACCGACCGAACGAACACGTCTATTGCCCAAGTGATCAATATCATCAACGATTCCAAGACCATTTCTAATATTCAACAATTCTCGCATAACATCAATGATGTCCTCATTGCTTAATATGCTAGAACCTTCAATTTCTTCTCTACCAAGGCGCTTGTTAAATTTCATGCGTCCTACTTTTGACAAGTCATACCTGTCTGCATTAAAGAACATGCCTTCGAACAATGCTTTTGACGATTCTTCTGTTGGTGGCTCACCAGGACGCATCATTCTGTAGATTTCAACCAAGGCCTCTAATTGTGAGTTGGTTGGGTCTACATTGATTGTAGAAGACATGTAAGAACCATTATCTAGGTCGTTCACCAATAAAACAGGGAAACTCTTAACCCCATTTTCTCTTAACAGCTCTAACAATTCTTCTGTGACTGTCGCATTGGCCTCAACAATGACTTCACCTGTTTCTTTATTGACAACTTGTTTGGCAATAATTTTTTCTAGCAAATAAGAATCTTCCACCGAAAGAGTTTTCATGCCAGATTTTGTTAATAATTTTTCATGACGGGCTGTGATTCTTTTACCAGAAGGAACAATCACTTTCTTGCCGTCTTTAATGTCAAATTCGAACACTTCGCCTTTTAGTTGCGAAGGAACCAACTTCATACTACCGCCTTGTTTATTCAAGTTAATAACATACGTTTCAAAAAACAAGTCTAATATTTCTTCCGTCTCATATCCCAAAGCGCGCAAAAGAATAGTTGCAGGCAACTTTCTCCTTCTATCAATTCTAACAAATACGTTGTCTTTTGGATCAAATTCAATATCCAACCAAGAACCACGGTAAGGAATAATCCTTGCAGAATACAATAATTTACCAGACGAATGGGTTTTTCCTTTGTCATGATCAAAGAACACACCAGGAGATCTGTGCAATTGGTTAACAATAACACGCTCAGTTCCATTGATTACAAAGGTGCCATTAGGTGTCATTAATGGTAAGTCACCTAAATAAACCTGTTGTTCTTTGACATATTTTACTTTTTTGTTGCGAGCAGAACTTTCCTTATCGTATATAACCAACTGAACCTTGGCTCTAACCGGTGCTCCAAATGTTAAACCACGCAATTTACATTCAACTACATTAAAAACGGGTTTCTCAACATTAACACTTACATATTCTAGCTTCGCATAACCAGAATAACTTTCAATTGGAAATACTGAATTTAATGCATCATGTAAACCACACTTATCATCGTCGTGTAATCCCAAAAATTTATTATAGGAATCAACCTGGGTTTTAAGTAAAAATGGAACTGGAACCACTGTTTCACTTCGACTAAAGTCTTTACGTATTCTCTTTTTTTCAGTGAATGAATAACTCATAACAACTGCCACCTAGCAACAAAACATTAATAATAAGCCTTTAAATTCAACAATTTATTGGCAGTCTCGAATCCAATTCGCGGTTAAAAAACCGTATTCCCATCCTTGGTATTTTTATTCAAAATCATCAATAATTTTATGAATAAAAATTTAAAAATCTAAAGCGACTAAAGGCCAGAGGTAAAAACCACTAGCCTTTAGTGCATAACAAGCCCGTACAAATTACAGGATTGTTAATAAATATAACAATATTTATTTAACGTCTACTTGAGCACCAGCTTCTTCTAACTGAGTCTTAACAGTTTCAGCTTCTGCTTTGTCAACGCCTTCTTTAATTGCTACAGGAACGCTTTCTACCATGTCTTTGGCTTCTTTTAAGCCAAGACCAGTAATGCTACGTACTGCTTTAATTACGGCAACTTTTTTATCACCAAAACTAGACATTACAACGTCAAATTCAGTTTGCTCTTCAACAGCTCCACCACCGTCACCGGCAGCAGGGGCAGCCACAGCTACAGCAGCAGCAGCAGTTACACCAAATTTATCTTCCATTGCTTCAATTAATTCAACAACTTCCATAACACTCATGCTAGAAATTGCTTCCAAGATATCGTCTTTAGAAACGGCCATCTTTATTCTCCAAAATTTTATTTAATATTTAATTAATGTACAACTTAAAGTTATACAGATTCTTTTTGATCGCGAATTGCAACAATCGTACGAACCATCTTCACAGTTGGCTCAGCAATTGTACGAACGAGCTTCTCAACAGGTGCCATCATAACACTCATTAATTGGCTAATTGCCTGATCTTTAGTTGGTAATGATGCAAGTCTTCCTAATTCGGAAGCGTCAAACATTTTACCGCCTATTGATACAATCTTAGTAATTAGCTTATCGTTCTTTTTAGCGTATTCTTTAATCAAACGAGCAGCACAGCCCGGATCTTCTTGTGAAAAAGCATAAATCATTGGACCAACCAATGAATCAGCAATACACTCAAAATCCGTACCTTGTACGCCACGTTTAACTAAAGTATTTTTTGCAACTTTCAGAAAAACACCGGTTTTTCTTGCTTCAGCGCGCATTTCAGTAAAATCTTCTACCGAAATACCACTGTACTCAGCCACTACCAGTGAATGAGCATCTGTTGCAACGCTTGCAATCTGTGCAACCACAGCTTTCTTCTGTTCTAGACTTAGAGCCATGTTTACCTCCTTTGTTATAGGATTCCTTCATAGATATCCAATTGTTTTATACTGAATAAAATAATTTAAATTCATTTCAAACTTCATCGCAATATGAAAAACTATTACATTTCAGATTGAATTGAATTTAAGCTATTTTCCATCAGCCTAAATCCAACCTCTATCTATTAGAGATTCCTAAACGTATCAAACAAACCCACGGTACTTCTATCCATGGGACTTTGGTGGCCATTCGAGTATAATCTAATTTCAAACTAGACTATTTACTGTCAGGCTTCACCATCTACGCTGGAAATTAAGAAACATTGTCATTGTATCAACAACATTTCACCAGCGGTCTTTGACGGCCATCGCGAGACAGCCCTCAAAATTTCTTACTAACTATTAATAGATTCCCACCTACGCGGGAACGACTACTGTGTTTTATTTCAAATCAAGACTTGCTTGATCTATTTCAAGACCAGGTCCCATAGTACTAGAAACACTGATTTTTTGAATATATTTGCCTTTGGCTGCAGAAGGTTTCTTCTTAACCAAATCTTTCAGTAATGCGTCTAAATTTTCTTTAAGTGCATCTGCTGTAAAGCTTACCTTACCAATCATTGTGTGAATAATTCCAGCTTTATCAATTCTGTACATGGCCTGTCCAGATTTGTTGTTTTTAATTGCGGTTACTACATCAGGCGTTACTGTCCCAACTTTAGGATTAGGCATCAAACCACGAGGGCCTAAAACTGTTCCTAACTTACCCACAACACGCATGGCATCTGGCGAAGCAATAACCACGTCAAAATCCATCATGCCGCCTTTTATCTCGTCAGCCAAATCATCCATACCCACATAATCAGCACCAGCCTCTTTAGCAGCATCTGCTTTTGGGCCCTGAGCAAATACAGCTACTCGTACGGTTTTTCCCGTTCCAGCAGGCATAAGAGTTGCACCACGAACCACTTGATCTGATTTACTTGCATCCACACCCAATTTGATTGAGACATCAACTGACTCATCAAACTTAACTTTAGAATTATCGCTTAAAAACTTAAATGCATCATTAATTGCATAAGCTTTTCCAGCATCTAGTTTCTCATGTAGAGACTTTAATCTTTTACCTAACTTAGCCATTATTTCACTCCCTCAGTCTCAACACCCATACTGCGAGCTGTACCCGCAATAGTTCTAACAGCAGCATCCATATCAGCAGCCGTTAAATCAGGTTCTTTTGTATTTGCAATTTCTTCCATTTGCGCTCTTGTGATTTTACCTACTTTCTCAGTATTTGGTCGACCACTGCCGCTTTTAATGCCCAAAGCCTTTTTTATCAAAACAGCCGCTGGGGGTGTTTTAATGATAAAAGAAAAGCTTCTGTCATTGTAAACAGTGATGACTACAGGAGTTGGAATACCTTGTTCATTACTTTGAGTTTTTGCATTGAATGCTTTACAAAACTCCATGATATTAACACCATGTTGACCCAATGCAGGACCAACTGGAGGACTTGGATTTGCCTGTCCAGCAGGCACTTGCAGCTTAATATATGCTTCGACTTTTTTAGCCATTTTATTTTCTCCGGGTTCAAACGCTTATGCTAAATAAGCTCCCCATCGTTTTTTAGGTTTTTAATTTATTTTCTAGTTTATTTTTTTATTTAAATTTTCTAACTTTCTTCTAATTTATTTACAGTTTTTCAACCTGACCAAAGTTCAACTCTACAGGAGTTGAGCGTCCAAATATCGAAACTGCCACTCTGATTTTACTTTTTTCGTAATTGAGTTCTTCAACTTCACCATTAAAATCAGCAAAGGGCCCATCAACAACTCTAACCAACTCACCAATATCAAACAGAACTTTAGGAGTCGGGGCATTTTCACCATCGACAACACGCTGTAGAATCATATCCACTTCTTTTTGAGTAATTGGAGCTGGTTTCTCTTTAGTTCCGCCGATAAAACCCAACACTTTTGGCGTTTCTTTCACCAAATGCCAAGACGAATCATTCATTTCCATCTCAATCAAAATATAGCCAGGGAAGAATTTACGTTCACTTTGACGCTTTTGGCCTTTTCGCATCTCAACAACTGTTTCCGTAGGAACCAGCAACTCTCCAAAATATTCTTGCATGCCCAATCTGTCAATTCTTTCTTGCATAGATATTAAAACCTTATACTCGAAATTAGAATAAGCGTGAACAACATACCATTGTTTAGACATAGCTATTCCTACCCAAAGAAGTAGCCGACTAACCAGCTAAAAAAGAAATCAACCAAAGACAAAAACAGACCAATAATAACAACCACGACAATTACGATCATTGTTGTTTGCAGCGTTTCATTTCTTGTTGGCCAAACTATTTTTTGACGTTCAATATTTGCACTCTTAACAAAAGCAAAGAAAGACCTACCTTTAACAGTTGTTGCTGCAATCAAGGCACCCAATAAAATGCCACCGAATAAAATCAAAACACGAATAATGGTTTTTAGATCATCTTCAAAATAAAGATTCCCCGCAACCCCACCAATAATAGCAGCGATTGCAAGCCACCAACGTAGTTTTTCGCCGATTGAATTTGATACTTCTGCTTGACTCATCTTTTTTCGTCCTATTTTATTTTAATTTCCAAGGCTTTAATGGCAGGCCAGGAGGGAATCGAACCCACAACCTACGGTTTTGGAGACCGCCGCTCTGCCAATTGAGCTACTGGCCTATTTCATTAAATAGTTGCTTAAAACCTTAGAGAAGCCAAAGCCAGCACGTTTGTGCTGGCTTAAACTTCTTACTTATTATTACTTTAAATTACTTGAATTACTTAAATATTTTCGCTACGACACCAGCGCCAACTGTACGACCACCTTCAC
>CAZLZZ010000165.1:0-6995 GCA_964564165.1 uncultured Alcanivoracaceae bacterium
GGTTCAAGGCATTACTGAATTCATTGACGAAGACACAGAATCTGCCTATAACGACCTTGACGATCCTCTAGCGGTTATCGAAGGTCCGCTAATGGATGGCATGAATACCGTAGGCGACCTATTTGGTGATGGCAAAATGTTTTTACCCCAAGTGGTTAAATCAGCCCGTGTAATGAAAAAAGCCGTGGCATGGCTGTTGCCATTTATTGAAGCACAAAAGGGCAAACAACAACACAATGGCACCATTATCATGGCAACGGTCAAAGGTGATGTACATGATATTGGCAAAAATATCGTTGGTGTGGTTTTGGGTTGTAACAATTATAATATAGTTGATTTAGGTGTTATGGTTCCTGCCAACAAAATCTTAGATGCGGCCATTGAGCACAATGCCGATATCATCGGTTTAAGTGGTTTAATTACACCATCACTGGATGAAATGTGTGATGTCGCCGCCGAGATGGAGTCTCGTGGTATGACCTTGCCATTACTTATTGGCGGAGCAACCACTTCACGCACACACACAGCACTAAAAATTGAGCCCAATTATACAAGCGATACCATCTGGGTTAAAGATGCCTCTCGGGCAGTAGGTGTGGCGCAAAATTTACTCGGTTCAAAAGCACTCAAACAACCTTTTGTGGATAAAATAAAAAATGAATACGCCGATATTCGCCAAAGACGCCTCAACCGACCCAGCAAAAAAGTAAAACTACCTTTGGCATCAGCACGTGCCGATAAACTTCAAATAGATTGGGGCATATCAGCACCAATGGCAACAAAGTCTACCAGCATCCAAGAATTGTGCGATTATCCATTGGCCACCATAGCCGAAACCATAGACTGGACACCTTTTTTCCAAACATGGGAACTACATGGCCGTTACCCAGACATTTTATGCGACGAAGTTGTCGGTGAATCTGCCAGAGAACTGTTCAAAGATGCACAGGTAATGCTGAAAAGAATTATAGATGAAAAATGGCTCACTGCCCGTGCCATATTCGGTATTTTTGAAGCAAATAGCAATCAGGACGATGTTGAATTAAACCACAATGGAGAAATGCACACCTTATACAACCTGCGTCAACAAAAAGAAAAAGCAGGCAACAATCTGTGCCTAAGTGACTTTATCGCACCCAAAGAAACGGGACTAAAAGACCACATCGGAGCATTCGCCGTCACCACAGGCATTGGCATTGAATCAAAAATCAAAGAATTTGAAGACAACCATGACGATTACAGTTCTATTTTACTCAAAGCCCTAGCTGATAGATTGGCCGAAGCTTTTGCTGAACATTTGCACAAATTGATTCGCACTGAATATTGGGGCTATGCAACAAATGAAAATCTCAGCAACGATGAGTTGATCAACGAAAAATACCAAGGTATTCGCCCAGCTCCAGGTTATCCAGCCTGCCCCGATCACACCCAAAAAGAACTGTTGTTTAAACTGCTTGATGTTGAAAACAAAATAGGCATTCAACTTACCGAAGGCTACGCCATGTATCCTGCCAGTTCAGTTAGTGGGTTCTACTATTCACACCCACAATCTCAGTATTTTGTATTGGGTAAAATAGGTGAAGACCAATTGCAGGATTATGCAAGACGCAAAGGCGCAGATATTGAGGTCGCGAGAAAAATACTGGCTCCTAATTTGTGATTTTGGAGGCTAAAATTTATAATGAAATATCGACTGGCTTTTTTATGTAAAAAATGCGATAATGCGCGCCTCTGAAAATACTAGGAAAATACTGGAAAATGGCAATGAAATTTCTTGAAGAATTAGGTGTACAAAAAATTAATTTAGGCACTTGCTTTGATCACAATGAGTGGTCACAAACCAAAGATGCGGGTCTAATCGAATCTTTTAATCCAGCAACTGGCGAATTAATTGGCTCCGTGTATTCTGCCAATAATGCAGATTATGAAAAATTAGTAACCAAAGCACAGGCTGTGTATAAAGAGTGGAAAAAAACACCTGCTCCTTTGCGCGGTGAAGCGGTAAGAATAGTCGGCAATGCTTTGCGCAAACACAAAGATGCTTTGGGTTCTTTGGTGGCCGCTGAAATGGGCAAAATCAAATCAGAAGGCGATGGCGAAGTACAAGAAATGATTGACATGGCTGACTTGGCTGTTGGTATGTCACGCCAACTATATGGCAACACCATGCATTCAGAACGCCCAGGTCATCGCATGTATGAACAATGGCATCCCATTGGCGTTGTGGGAATCATCTCAGCATTCAATTTCCCTGTTGCTGTTTGGGCTTGGAATGCTTTTGTTGCTGCTATCTGCGGCAATGTCAGCATCTGGAAACCTTCGCCAAAAGTGGCTTTGTGCTCTATTGCTGTACAAAATATTTGCAACGAAGCATTAGAGGAAGCGGGTTTACCGCCGATTTTCTTGATGTTCAATGACCATTCAAACGAATTGGCACAAAAATTTGTTGATGACAAACGCATTGCATTGGTGTCATTTACTGGCTCAACACCAGTTGGCAGAATGGTTGGTGTTCAAGTGGCCAAACGCATGGGCAGAAGTTTATTAGAACTGGGTGGTAACAATGCACTTATTGTAGATAAATCTGCAGATTTAAATATTGCCATTCCTGGCATTGTATTTGGTGCTGTTGGGACTGCGGGTCAGCGTTGCACTACAACCAGAAGATTGTTTTTACACGAAGATATTGCTGATCAAGTAATAGAAAAATTAGTAAATGGATACAAGCAAGTTAAAATTGGCAACCCACTTAATACCGATACATTGATGGGTCCGTTGATTGATGAAGGCTCGGTTCAGATGTTTTTGGACGCTGTTGAACAAGCCAAAGCAGCGGGTGGAGAAATCTTAACCGGGGGTACACGTGTAGAAGGAGATGGTCATTTTGTTACGCCTTGTATCATTAAAGCGCAAGCCGATTGGGACATTGTCAAACATGAAACTTTCGCGCCAATATTGTATGTCATGACCTTCTCTGATATCCAAGAAGTCATTGAACAACAAAATGATGTGGCACAAGGCCTATCCTCTGCTCTATTTACCAATGATTTGCGCAATCAAGAGAAGTTTTTATCTGCCCTTGGCAGTGACTGTGGTATTGCCAATGTTAATATTGGTACAAGTGGCGCAGAAATTGGTGGTGCATTTGGTGGCGAAAAAGATACCGGTGGCGGTCGTGAAGCAGGAAGTGATTCTTGGAAAGCCTATATGCGCAGGCAAACCAACACTATAAATTACTCAACCGAATTGCCGTTAGCACAAGGCATTGTATTTAATTTAGATTAATTTTTTTTGTAACTGCTGCTCACACCCGCCGTCATTACCGCGTAGGCGGTAATCCATTTAAAAATGATATGAATATCACTTTAAATGATATAAATTTCACAATAGATTCCCGCCTTTGCGGGAATGACGGGGTGAGTAGTTACAATTTTTTTAATCTTTTAACTATGTAAGATGGGCCCCGCCCATCATCTTTTCTTACATGAATAGTTTGTCAAAATAACAATGGTGGGCGGGGCCCACCTTACACCAATCACTGTTATGATAGAATTTATTGGTAGGAAATTTTTACAAAAAATTCCAGCAGAAATTGCCCATGATTTGAGCATCAAACTTCTGGCTAACAATATTTCTAACCTGGTAAAATACAAAACCATCAAAAACCCGATTGAATTATTCGGTGTTAAGTTCGCTAATCCAGTTGGTTTAGCCGCTGGGTTTGATAAAAATGCCGATGCAGTGACTGGTTTATCAAGATTGGGATTTGGCTTTATTGAAGTCGGTACGGTCACACCCAAACCTCAATCTGGCAATGCAAAACCCCGTTTATTCCGTTTGCCAAATAATCAAGCGATAATAAACCGCATGGGATTCAACAATAAAGGTGTTGATCATTTACTTGCTAACTTAAAGAGAGCTAAGCCTGATATCATTATCGGCATTAATATAGGGAAGAACAAAACAACACCCAATGAATCCGCCGCAAATGATTACATTTATTGCTTTAAAAAAGTACATCAACTGGCTGATTATGTCACGATTAACATATCCTCACCCAACACTGTTGACTTGCGACAATTACAAAAATCCGAAAATTTATCGGAATTGCTTACTGCATTAAAAAAAGAACAACTAAAAGCAGAAAAGGAATCCAATAAATATACACCCATAGTCGTTAAAATCGCACCTGATCAAGACGATGAAGCAACTGACAATATGGCAAATATTATTAAAAAATCAGGAATGGACGGAATTATTTGTACAAATACCACCATTGAAAAAAATAATTTAAAAAAAGAATTACACATCGATGAAACGGGTGGACTCAGCGGAAAGCCTTTGTTATCAAGGTCTAACGAAATAATAAAGACAGTTAGAAGTGCTGTTGGCAAGGATTTTCCCATTATTGGAGTCGGTGGAATTTTGACAGAAGATGATGCAATGAGTAAAATAGCCGCTGGTGCCGACTTGGTACAGATATTTACTGGATTTATTTACCAAGGACCTGCGTTGATTCAGTCCATAAATAAAAAACTAAAAACACAAACAAAACTCACAAACAAAATAGATTATATTACATGAAAGTAACCGAAAATTTTAATTTAAAAAAACACAACACATTAGCCATTAATTGCTATTGCGATCAATTTATATTGATTGAAAACTTACACGATGTAGAAAAGGTTATTCCCTATGTTGGGAAACAAGGGTTATTTATTCTTGGATCGGGCAGCAACTTAGTCTTAACCAAAAACATTGAAAAACCCGTGGTACATTTAACCCCAAGATTCCATGCTCGGGTTGTTGATGGCCTAACAGTTGTTTGGGCAGGCTCTCTTTGGAATGACCTTGTCTTATGGGCGGTAAAAAAAGGCTTAGGTGGTATAGAGAACTTAGCAGCTATTCCAGGAACCGTTGGAGCTGCACCAGAACAAAACATTGGCGCCTATGGTTGTGAGGTTAAAAACACCATAGTTTGGGTAGAAATTTTTAATTACCGCACAGGTGTTTTTCAACGCTTGAGCAATGCGGCATGCCGATTTATGTACCGCACATCAATATTTAAAGAATCTGAAAACCCGTGGATAATCACCAGAGTTGCATTCAATTTAACCAGCAATTCTGAAATCAATCTTTCTTACGAAGGTGTTAAAGAAGAATTAAGCAACAATAAAATTTTAGAGCCTAATTATTCAGATGTTGCCAAAGCAGTGACGGCGATTAGGCAAAGAAAATTGCCCGATTACAATGAAATACCAAATGTAGGCAGCTTTTATAAAAACCCCATCATTGATGAGAAACACCACAAAAAACTGGCCCGCAAATACGATGATTTGGTTTCCTACCCATTGGAAAATAATCACTATAAAATCAGTGCTGCATGGCTATTAGAGACTTGCGGATTCAAAGGCCACAGAATGCACGAATGTGGGTTCTCAGACAAACATGCACTTGTTTTGGTAAATTATGGCGAATCAACTGGCAAAGAAATTATCAGCTTAAGTAAAGAAGCGATACGTGCGGTTAATCAAAAGTTCAAAATCAAGCTAAAAGTTGAACCTCAGATTGTTTGAATCGGGATTTTGGGTATTATCCAAATCCCGATATTTTCTCGTTCCCACGCTCTGCGTGGGAAAGCATACTGGTAATTTCTGAGTATATACTTACTTCCGCTACCACGAAGAGCGTGGGAGCGAGGATAAAAATTATTGCCTAAAACCAAATCTCTCCTTGCTACTAATACTTTCTCGACCAAGCACTAATTAGGTTTTAAATTCATCTACAAGTTTTAAGTTGGGCTGCGTATTGCTTGGCATTATTATCTACCTTTCTTGCGACTTTTAGCAACCAAGGCTTTTGTTTGTGGCTTCCTTTCAAATATCCCCCTCGTCCTTCATGATAAGCAAGATATTGGTTATAAGCATCCCATTTAGAAACTTTGGTCATTCTCTGAGTGGTTGAGGTATACCAACCCACAAAATCTATCGAATCTTTAAAACTATCTCTATCTGCTCCACGATTTTTGGTGCTTTTTTTGTATTCTTTCCAAGTTTCATTCAACGCTTGTGCGTACCCATAAGCCGATGATTTTCTTTTCCATGGAATAAACCCTAGAAGTTTCTTTCTTCCAGGTTTAGCATCGTAGGTAAAAGCCGATTCTTGATGAAGTATTGCCATTTGAACATGAATCGGAGTGCCCCATTTTTTTTCTGATTTTTTGGCGTGTTTGTACCACCGATGTTTTTGGTCAAATATTTCACATACATCATTGATATTTCTAGGTTTTTTATTGGAACAAGAGGCGATAAATATCAATACATAAATACCAGACAGAAATAACAAGATCAATATTATTGACTTATTTTTCAGGTATTTAATCTGCCCATTCATTCTGTTTTATTGACTCCTGAGAGTTCCAAGAGGCTCATTAGAGCGGGAAACCTTCCAAATTTCTCTATGGCTTTATCGGTTTCATCTTTGAACTTATCGTATTCTTTGGCCAGCCACAATGTTTGTACCCATTCAAACCACATCAATTCATTGTTGTGTTTTTCCTTGAGTTGTTCAGCAAACTTTAAAGCTTTCTGGTGTTTTTCCATGGCACGATAACAAATCAATTCACCAGTAAGGAACAAGGGATCACTAAATTGTTTCTGCCCAAATTGATAAACATCCAAAGCAGCATCAAAATCGCCTTTGTGTAAATAAGTATTGGCTAAATTTAAATGTGGAAAGTGATCACTTGGGTGTAATTTAATGGCCTTTTTAAAATCGATTGATCCCATTGCTTTAAGTCTCCATGCAGGTTAGCCCGATTTATCCACGCATCAACATAACTGGGCTTAAACTTTAAAGCCGATTGTACATTGACCAGTGCCTCTTCAAATAAATGGAGACCACGATTAACGGTCGCTAAGTTATTTAACACTTGTGGTTTGACAACTGAATTTCGCAATGCCCTTTTTAAATATTTTTTGGCTTCTTTTAATTGT
>CAZLZZ010000166.1:0-6961 GCA_964564165.1 uncultured Alcanivoracaceae bacterium
GATAGTTGGAAAACTTCATCGCGATATTCTACTTCTTTTTCGGCATCACCTTCATCTAATGCCAGCGCCCAAACCAAAGTTGATGGTTTATCATCGCGCCAATGTATACTCCTTTTTCCTTTTTTTACTGACATAAAACCTTTTGGAATATCCTCTATCAATCCAGATTTATCAAATTGCTTAATATGTTTTCCTTTTGCAGTAAATATATCGGTTTGTTTTGGAAATCTATAATAGGGAACAATATATGAAAAAGGCCGTTGTATTTTTGTTACCGAAACAAATTTACCATCGGGTGAAAATGCAATCGAAGAATACATGGCGGCTTTTTTCCACCGTTTCTGTTTTCCTTTCAGGGTAACTTTGTATAATTCTGATGTGGCTAACTTTTCAAAATTAAGCTCATCATTGGGATTTTTTAATAAATCTTGATAAGTCCTGTTTTGTGCTTTTGCACCATCACTAATTGATACCGTAGGGCCAACGGGCGTAGCATTATCACTATCAATAAGTACACCTTTATCTTTAGGCAACATTTTAACCAACAATGATTTGTCATCATTAAACCATTGTACAGCACCTCGCATGTTTGAATTTAACCTAGCCTCGGTTAATTTTTTAGCCTTGAAATTTATTAAGTCCATGTACCAAAGTTCAACGCCCTCTTTTGTTGTATGTGTAAAAGCCATTTTGGTTTCATCATGTGACCAAATAAAATTTGCCATTCGGGGATTTTTTGGCAAGCCTATAATCGGGTTCAATTTTTTAGTGGCGACTTTTAAAATTTCAACATCATTATAATAAGTTACACGGCTTCCAATATTGGTTTTGGGATTAATTCTTAACCCAGCAAGTCTCAATTCTTTTTCTGATAATTCTACAATTGATTTATAGCTATCACGGTATATCAATAACATATTCTCAGTTTTAGAATCACTGATTACTGACGGGGCTCTTTTGACATCAACCAATTCTAAAATTTCTTTTGGAGGTTGCTGGTAAGTTAAAGGCTCTTGCGCATGTATATTGCTAAAGGAGGCAGTGAAAATCACCAATAAAGCGACAAATTTTGCTTTCATTATTAATCCGTGTTGTTTTTAATAGGACACGGATTATAGCATGCTCAATAGTGCTTAATCGAAAAATTAATCGCGGTGAAGAAAAATCTGATTTTTGGCAAGTACGGTGTGATGAGGTATCACAATGAAATTAATTTCCCATTTTTTAGTGGCTCTATCCCAAAACAATCAGCAATCGTCTGACCCATATCGGCAAATGAATCTCTTTGACCAATATTTTGAGGCTTAATGTTTTTTCCAAAGAAAACTACAGGCACATGCTCTCTTGTGTGGTCAGAACCAGGAAAAGTCGGGTCACAGCCATGATCTGCGGTAATTAATGCCATATCATTTTCTTGCATGATTGCTTCTAACTCTGGAATACGCTTATCAAACTCTTCAATCGCATTGGCATAACCTGCTATATTTCTGCGGTGTCCAAAATGGCTATCAAAATCAACAAAATTAACAAAAATTAAAGTTTTATCTTTTGCTATTTTTAATTCTTGCAACATGGCATCAAATAATTCCATATTGTCCTTGCCTTTGACACATTTTGAGATGCCGCGATTAGAAAATATATCTGCAATTTTACCTACTGATACCACTTGTCCGCCTTGAGCTGATAGCTTATCTAACAAAGTTGGCTCTATGGGTGGTGTGGTTAAATCTTTGCGGTTAGCAGTTCTGGTATATTCTTCTGGTGATTCGCCAACAAATGGTCTAGCAATCACTCTAGTAACGTTCAACTCTTCTACTAGCCCCTTGGCAATTTTACAAATACGGTACAATTCATCTAAGCCAAAATAATCTTCATGCGCGGCAATTTGAAAAACTGAATCAGCTGAAGTATAACATATAGGCATGCCTGTTTTTATATGTTGCGCTCCCAATTTTTTAATAATTTCCGTACCGCTGGCATGGCAATTCCCCAATATACCAGGAACGCCGGTTAAACGAATAAAATCGTCTATTAAAGGTTTGGGGAAACACGGTTGGGTTTTGGGGAAAGTCCCCCATGCAAAGGGCACAGGCACACCTGCCATCTCCCAGTGCCCACTGGGTGTATCCTTGTCTTTGGATTGCTCAACGGCATAACCATAAGCATGTTCAGGCTCAATGGCTTTATCTAAGCCCGCCATGGCTTGCCCGCAACTGGCTTCTAAAGCATGAGCCAATCCCAATCGTGTTAAGTTTGGTATTTTTAAAATACCTCTTTGTCTATCATTGTCTGCTTTTCCCTCAAAACAAGCTTGCGCAATGTGTCCCAAAGTATTGGCATTTTCATCTCCATACAAATGGGCATCAGCACTGGCACCAATGCCCAATGAATCCATGACTAGTATTATTACTCTTTTCATATACTTTGATATTACTGTAATTTAAAAATCTATGATAACATTTAATGATTAGCTTTGTTAATTTGTATTCTCTAATATCGATATTTGGACATTGCTTAAAGGAAGATTATATCAATACAAAGTGCTCTTGCTCTATGATGTTTTCAGAAAGTAAATATTTAGCGTTACAGAGCCTGTACAAAAAAACAGTACCTGTAACGCCAAATCGGTGGTTATTCACCCTCTCCAGTAATTTCTCTAAAATATGTACCAATGTGAGAATTATCACCAGCACCATCCCAATACCTTAGCACTATGGGGTTTTCATTGCGCAACAAGTCAACAACATTTTTCAAACTGTCAGTGGTATAATATAATCTAATTAAACCTCTTGAGTCTTTTGAAGCATTAGGAAGCTGACTGGCTTCCAAAGGTAAAAAAATCAAAATACCTTTAAGCCTCCTCATGGAATCATAAAGGTCAACACTTGACTCACCTGAAGTGCTAAATTGATCATATCTATAACTGCTTATTGTGTGTGTAGTATACTGTCCAGCAAAAACTGTTCCAATATTCAACAACAAAACTAAGATTATTGCTGTTAAGCATGTACTTTTCTTGGTTAATAATTTCATCTCTTTTCTCCATTGCCTATTTAAAAAGGCCTTGTAAATAATACTCAGGTTTTTGTAAACCCGAGGTGAGTTTGTATTATTAAAGATTTTTTCTTGGATTGCCTGACAATTGGCAGACAATTAATAGACATTTGTAAGACATTAAAAAAAATAAAAAATATTAACTGATTTTTTCTATAATTACATTAGGAACAATAGGTTTAACATCAGAGAATGTAATATTTTTTATAATAGCTTCTGAGACAGAGTTTGCTTGATTGAGTGTTTGCGCATGTATAAAACCAATGGGTTTATCCGGACCTATCATTTCACCAATATGACAAAACTGACTAAAACCTACCGAACAATCAATTTTATCAGTGGCTACTTTTCGTCCACCACCTAACTCAACCACTGCCATGCCGATCAGACGCGTATCCATTTTGGAGATATACCCAACCTTTTGAGGATAAATAGGTTGGATAACATTGGCTCTGGTTAAGTATTTATCAGGATATTCCATTAAGTCATTGGGACCACCTAATACACTGACCATTTTGGCGAAAATTTCAGCGGCTTTTCCAGATAGCAATACCTCTTCAACCTTGATTAATCCGGCATTAAAATCATTGACCAATTTTCCTTGTACAAGCATTTCAGAGCAAATGGTTGTCACTAACTCGTGCAAAATAGGTTCTTGCTTTTTACCTGTTAGATAATCAATAGTTTCCATCACTTCTAAAGCATTGCCTGCGGTGTAACCAATGACCTGACTCATATCAGTAATAATTGCGGTAGTATTAACGGTAGAAACATCCACAATGGCTTGTGCTAATTCTTGGGCTTGTGAAAAATCTTTCATAAATGCCCCACTGCCTGTTTTAACATCCATCACCAAACCATCAAGACCTTCGGCTAATTTTTTTGACAAGATTGATGCCGTTATTAAAGGAATACAATCAACAGTAGCAGTAATATCACGCGTGGCATAAAAGCGTTTATCAGCAGGGGCCAAATTAGCAGTCTGGCCTATAATCGCACAACCGACTTCTTTAACTGTTTGACGAAACAAATTGTTATCAGGCACAGTATTATAGCCCGGTATCGCATCAAACTTATCCAATGTGCCACCCGTGTGACCCAGTCCTCGACCTGATATCATGGGCACATAACCACCACAAGCCGCAATAATTGGCGCCAACATTAAGCTAACTTTATCGCCCACTCCGCCGGTTGAATGTTTGTCCAAAATAGGTCCATTTAAATGCATGTCAGACCAATCCATGACATCACCAGAATCGACCATACTTTGTGTAAAGTCAATACGCTCTTGTGAGTTCATGCCTTGAAAATATACCGCCATCGCAAAAGCCGCTATTTGACCTTCGCTTACGGTATTGTTGGCAATGCCTTGGATAAAAAAGTCAATCTCAGATTGAGAAAGAACCTTGCCATCGCGTTTATTTTTTATTATTTCTTGGGGGAGGAATGTCATTGTTTTATATGTATTTTTTTTACCATGAAGTTCTTGGAGACACTGAAGAAAAGAATTGAATCATCTCAATTGCTATTTTTTAGTTTCTTCCTTTGCTATTTTTATTTTATCTTGGAGCATTGTTACCTTCATAGATTTGATGGTCTCATAGTATTCCATCGAAACCATTACCGCGACAGGCTTACCATGTTTTAAAATGCACACTGGTTCCTGTTGCACTTTCATTAATAACTCACCAAAATTGGTTTTTGCTTTATTTGCTGTTATAGTTTCCATAGTATTCAATTTCGAACGATTCGTTTATTTTAACTGATTTATTAAGGATATACCATAAAGTATTTCAAAGTCACTGTAGAAAGACTATGGATGCAGCCAATTATCTATTGTGGCATTTATAAACTGTAGTGGCATCCCCTTGTGGGTGCCTGTTCTTTAAATTAATCATAATTCTCTCCAATATCGTTCGTTTCGTTTAAATGGTATTTGATTTTTTTACCATGAAGGACATGAAGTAATTGAAGATAAAACCAAACACTTATTCTTCTTTATCTTTCAGTCTATCTAAAGCACGTTGCAAGCCAACTCTTTCACCAAAATTTTCTATATCTTTAAAGAATATTTTAGGAACTTCATCAAATTTTGTCTTTTCACTTAGCGATGCATATTTTATATTAGCAACAACTCTCAATCTAAACTGATGGAAAACATCTCTCCTGTGCTTAACATTTTCATATTCAACAATATCAGCCTTATCAAGAGCCAATACATCTCTTTGAATGGCATATCCTATAAAAGTTGACAAGACCATTTTTGAAGAAGTTACTATTACTTTGCCAAATTGAATACAGGTATTTTTCCATTCTAGGCTATTTTTACTTTGCGTTTCACAAAGATTCATTATTTTAGCAAGGGGTTCTACAGCATGCCCCATGTAAATGCTTTTAGAGGCTATTTGATATGCCTTGGATTTTTTATAACCATTATTCATCAAGACTTTTGACACCAAAAAAAACCTGTTCCAGTTATAGTCATCAAATGTCTTTTTGTTTGAACCTCTCTTTAAATATTTCAAGGCTTTATTGAACTGGTTATTTTTTCCATAATAAACGACCGCATATAAATTGGGCACGGCATTATTAGCATCAATCTTTTCCAAACGCTTTACATATTTTTCATGTTTTTTACAAACCAAACTTTCACCATCGCCCCCTATCTCGCAATACCGAATAATTTGTTCCAACAACAAAACATTGTCTGGTGCTAGTTTTATTGCTTTGGCGTACAATTGTTGATTGGTATAAGGCAATTCAAACGACTTTGCCAATAAACCAGCAACAATATGCCTTTCAATATCATTGCTTTTTAAAGCTTCATCAATAAACTGAATATTGGCATCTTTGGCTTGAACTAAAGTGAAACTAAATAACAAACATAGAATTATTTTTTTCATAAATTTTTCTCATTAATTATATAGAGTACGAATCATATCATTCTTATTAAATTGTTACCTGAATAGAATATGAGAAAAACCTGAGCAAATCCTGAATCAGTTTACTTGTAATAAAACATTTTTTAATTTCCTTCATGAGCTTCAAGTTCTTCATGGTAAAAAATCAAAATTTTCTAATAAACTCAGTCAAGATAGTCTTAAAAGTCTGTGAGGCTTTATTGGCGAATTTCATGGTTTGTTCGTGTGATAAGGGCTGGTCATCCATGCCTGCGGCATAATTGGTAATCACCGACAATGCCAAGACTTTCATCTTTTGCTGCCTTGCCAATATAGTTTCGGGCACAGTTGACATGCCTGCTGCATTAACACCCAATACTTTTAGGGCATTGATTTCAGCTGGTGTTTCAAATTGAGGCCCGCACATCCATGCGTAAACTCCTTTACTCAGGTGAATATTGTTGTCATCTGCAATATCCAAAATTTGGTCACGCAATTTACGGTCATAAGCGTTAACCATATTTACAAAGCGCTCATTGCCAGTTTCAGTAAACAAGGGAGAAACACCCGTGAAGTTAATATAATCGGTTATCAACATCACACTACCAGGACCTGCATTGTAATCCAAAGAGCCTGCTGCATTGGTTAATATAACAATTTCACAACCCAGTTCTTTAAAACAATGAATCGGTGTCCTCATGGCATCTACTTGACCATTCTCGTAATAATGCACCCTACCCTGCATAGCGATAACTTCTGTACCGCTCACTTTTCCCAAGATTAAATTGCCTGCATGACCTCCCACTCCAGAAACTGGAAAACCTTCTAAATCTGCATAAGATATTTCAGCAATTTTTTCGATTGAATCTGCGAATTCGCCTAATCCAGAGCCCAATACCAAAGCTATTTTGGGATTAAAATTTGTTGCTATTGATTTAATGTGTTTTGTGCATTTCATAATTTTCTGTTTTGTAGCTTTGTATAGACAAAGCATGCTTTGTCTATGT
>CAZLZZ010000167.1:0-6950 GCA_964564165.1 uncultured Alcanivoracaceae bacterium
TGCGATAGTCCATACCTTGAAACTGATCTGGTATGCAATAAATTTGGCAAGCCTGCCATCGCTGTTTCAACAGGGTAACTGACCCGTTGTTCAACTTCAAGTGGAGTATAACCGTCTGCTTGAGTATTAATAACAACCTGCACATCGGTTATATCTGGCACAGCATCGATTGGTAATTTGGTAAAATTCCAAAGCCCCAATCCTGAAATGATTAAAACCAATAGTAGTATGAAATAAGGTCGTTGAATCGATGTTTTGATTATATAATTTAGCATTTGATGTCTCTAATAATGTCTCTAATGATCGTGAGAAGCGCCAGATTTTTCAATGTCGGCTTTAATCACATAACTATTTTCAGAAACATATTGGGCTCCAGGTTTTAACCCACCTAAAACCTCAACCCAATCACCAGCAACTCGCCCTAATTCAAGCATTCTTACTTCATATTCATCGCCAATTTTTTCATAAACCACGGTAAAATCTCGAAATGACTGGAGACCTGTCCTGCGAACTGCCAAATCAACCTCAAACTGGGCAATTTCAATATTGGCTGTTAAAAAAGAGCCAGATGTTAAACGACCAGTTTGATTGGCTAAATCTACCCGCATAATGACGGATTGATTGGCTTGCGTAAATCCATTAATCTGTACTATCTTACCTTGCAAATTATCTTGATGCCCCTTTACTTTAATTTTAACATCGGTATTTAATGCTACTTTTTCTCTATCGGCAGGAAAAACTGACAGTTCAGCATATAAGCTACTGTTATCTACAATTTCCATCAAAACATTGTTGCCAGTTTGTTCACCAGAGTTTGCATTTAAACTTTGTATAACCCCTTTGATGGGAGAGTAAATTGTATAAACTCTCAGGCTTTCATTGTTTTCAACACTCATTAACGACTGCCCCTTCTCAACCACTTGCCCTAAAGACACATTAAGTTTTTTTATAACTCCTGCAAATCGAGCTGATATATTCCTGATATTTTCAGGTTTAACGGCTAATTTTCCATAAACTTTTATGGTTTCTTTAAGTGTTTCAGACTTTGCCATTGAGGTCTTAATCTCAAGTGCTTGGGCAACTTTTTCCTCAATCTTGGTTCGACCTTCAAAATTATCGTATTGCCATTCATGCATAGCTCCTTGATAATTGGCCCTCAATGCAACATGAAAGGAGTGTGGTTCATATATTTCTATATCTCCACGTAAAAAATCATCTTGAGCAGTAAAATTTATATGGTCTTGGATATTGCCCAAACGCGATAATACGACTTTGATTTTTACTTTATCAGGATTAATTTTTTTATCATTTTTGGTTACCCATACTCTGAACTCAGGTGGTAGACCCGTTTCAAAAACTGCCAATTCAACCACAAAATCACCATCAACAAGCAATCTACCATTATTAGGGCCTTTGTGAACTTCTTCGGCAGCTTCATCTGGATTTGGGCTGCTGCCCGCACTGCATATATTCGTCAATGCAAGGGCAAGATTTATACACAAAGCCAATGATATAAGCTTGATTAAATTATTCATAGTTCTTTCTCTTCACTGTCTGAGTGTAGTTGTGATTGTAGTTGCGAGCCTATTAAAGATTCAATTTCAATTTTGTTAAGATTAAAGTTTAATCTGGCTTCAAGTAATGTAAGTTGTGCATCAATCAAATCATCTTGTACGTTTTTTAAATCCATATAAGTATATTGCCCAACAATATAAGCTGCGTATGTTTTCTTTTTAGCTTTTAACAGTTTAGGGATGATGTCCAAATTAAGAGCTTCAGTCAAATGAATATTGTGCAACATCATTTGATGATATGAAAACAGTGAAGCCTGTAATGATATTTTTAACGATTCTAAATCGGTGTTATTACTTGCAATCTCCGCTGTGATTTCGGATATTCTGCCTTGTGCCCTGTTTTTTTTCCCAAAAGGTATCGAAAACCCAGCAACCAAACCAAAATCATCGGTACTTTCATAGCGTCTAAGTCCAGTCATAAACTTCCACCTGGGTTTGTTTTCTGCACTTGCTAACCTTATTTTTGCTTGATAAATTTGTTCTTGAGATTTATATTTTTCAATTTGCAAATTTTGTTGGAGTTTAGCAACCAACCAATCAAATTCCTTTGGCTTATCATCAATATGTAACTCGCCAACTACCGAATCAAAAGTTAGATTAACTTCACCCCACTGTACAGATAATCTGCGATATGAAATTTGCACTTCGTGTTTTAAATCATCCAGTATTAAATTTTGCTTTGCCAGTTCCGCCTCGGCTCTTAACAATTCGGCTGAATTGGTTTTACCAGCAGTTACTCTTTTCTTGATTTCCCTAACAAATATTTTAGAAAACTCAATAGCCTGTTGGATAATCTTTATTTGACTTTGTTGCGCCAGTGTTCGAACAAAAATTCTTGCCGTTTCATTGGCAACTTCTAATTGCTTAATCTTGTGATTACTCTGAATAACACCTTTAGAGCTTTCTGCCAAAGCTGTGCGACTTAAAATCAAATCATTTTCTAACACCCATGAAACACTTAGAGTGCTTTGTAAGTTTTTGACTCCCGAGACTTCATTGGTACCAGCAAAATCTTCTAAGCTTAAATTAACTATAGGTCTGCTGATTAATTTTGAATACATCACTCTGCCAATACTTGCGTCATATTGGTACTCAAATGATTTTAATTCAGGATTACTAATTAAAGTTTTTCTTATGGCTTCTGAAAACCCCATTTCATTCATGCTGACTTTACTTAAGCCATTAAAGCTCATAAATATTAAAAACAAGCCTGAAAATGTAGTGCCAAAAATTGATAAACCTACATTAGGGGCATCATAAAACTGACAGCCTATCGGTTTCTTGGTGGATTTTCGGGACATGAGATTAATAATTTTTATGAACATTAATTTATCCAAATTTAGAAAGAGAGTATTCAATGAAATGATGGACAGATGCTGCAAAATAAACATTTGAAATTGCAAGTAAAATTGACAAGGTGAAAATTAAATATACAGGGTATTTACTTTTAGGTTTCTTATTCAATAGATATCTAATTCTATATTCAATTTCATCTATTCCATAATGACACACAGTAGCGGTAGATTGATTAAAGTTAAGTTGTGTTGATTTTTTAAAAGCAGCATTAACCTTAAGCAAAGTTTCAGCTATTTTGCTCTTATCACGTATTTTTTGAGTGATCCCATGGTCTGCACATTGTTCCAGTGTTAAATTCATAGACAATTTTAACTTTATTGAGGTTTTATTTGGGAACACCGATGATAGAATTTGAAAAATAAGCTTCTTTAAAGGGTCTTTGTTTCTCACATGCTGGATTTCGTGTAATAGGACAATATCCAATTCTTCAGCTGATAATAAATTTTCCAATTCACTAGTAACAAAAACTTTAGGATAAAAATACCCTCCTGTAAAGGCCATAGGGCTGTCGGTTTCTAACAAGAAAAAATGTGGTTTTTTAAACTTTGCCATAGAAACCAATATTTTAATTTTATTAATACTGTGAATTAAACCAACAATCACCTTAGTTAATTTT
Source organism: uncultured Alcanivoracaceae bacterium (assembly GCA_964564165.1). GTDB lineage: Bacteria > Pseudomonadota > Gammaproteobacteria > Xanthomonadales > Marinicellaceae > NORP309. Next base: position 3,547 of record CAZLZZ010000167.1, read on the forward strand.
ATCGTGGTAAAAACAACCACTAATACGCCTAAAATGCCATGCCAGCTAAAGAAATCAAATTCATTGATGTGGTGCCAATGAATATGGGAAATAATATTTTGCAGGTTAATTAATACAGAATCAAAGAACACCAAGACTATTGCAGCAGAAAGTCCCATCAACCATGGCAAAATTACTATTGACCACAGTATTTTTTGATAAGTTTTTGCTGAGTAATTGCTTTGTTTCAAAGCCTGGGAATTAAATTTAAAATACAAACTAACCACCCAAACAGAAAGTATTACACCTAAAGCCATAATAGTAATCATGTTTATAATCACAGCCCAATTACCTACAATCATAACTCGTCAACCGATAATTTGTTTTGTTTGTATTCTTGAATGAGTTTTTCTAATTGAATCATTTGCTCCTCATTGAATTCATCTGAAAGAGAAACAAATGCAGTGAACAAGTTGTCTTCATTGTCATCAGTGAAATCTTTGGTCACATCCTTTATTAATTCGCCTAAAAATTGTTTTCTTTTCTTGGCTGCTTTGTATCTAAAAGCATAACTTTCTTTTTCCCTCTGCAACAATCCTTTCTTGAAAAGTCTATCTAAAGTACTTTGTATCGTATTCAGAGTCCCTCCCCGTTGTACTTTTAATATTTTATAGACTTCTTTTGCATTGGCACTTTCTAAGTTCCAAAACAAATTGATGACTAATTTTTCAAGCTCGCCTAAATACATTTTCATATCATTTAAAAAAAACGTATTGTCACACACGTAAAACCGAGAGTCAATCGGTTTTACGTCTATATAATTTAATTTTTAAAAATTTGTACTATTTAAGATAACAAAATAAGGCAACTAAATGAGACCAAATTCTAAAGCTTTAAGAACAGCCCGTGTTCGATCACGAACACCAATCTTTGAAAGAATATTTGAAACATGATTTTTTACAGTGCCTTCAGCAACAAATAAAGAGTTGGCTATTTCTTTGTTGCTGTGACCGCCTGCCATTAATCTTAGTATTTCGGTTTCCCTTGTTGTTAACGCTTCAGGAATATCAAAGCTTATAAAGTCCATTTTTAGATCTTCAATCCCTCTTAATATTTTTTTGGTTACTTGTGGGCGGATCAGAGTTTCACCAGCGGCCACTTTCTTTATGCCTTCAACCAAGTCTTCCAAAGGCACATCTTTTAATAAATAGCCTTTAGCCCCGGATTTAACACCCGCAAGAACCAGTTCATCGTCATCAAACGTAGTTAAAATGATTGTTGGAGGCAATTGGTCTGCTTTTTTCAAAGCATTAAGTACATCTAAGCCAGATACTGCTGGCATCCTCATGTCTAATAGCACAACATCAGGCTGAACTTTTGGAATATCGTTGATGGCTTGTTCACCACCATCGGCTTCTCCTACGACGGTAATGCCATCGGCAAGTTCTAAAAGCGCTCTAACCCCTTGCCTGACAAGGTTTTGATCATCTACTAAATATACATTTATCATTTTATGCTACCTTAAATATTATTTTCATGCAAAATCCATTGTGTAGATTAATATAATCTGCCGTCCCATTGAATTGTTTAACTCGTTCACGTATACCCATTAAACCGTTTCCTTCTTTAAAATTTAAATTACCTAGGCCACCATGACCATCGTCCTTAATAACAATAATGATATCATCACCGGTCTTACTAAATTCTAACCACAAATTTTTGGCATTGGCGTGTTTAATACAGTTTGTTATTAACTCTTGAGTGCATCTGAGCATAGCTTGCGCTAATTTCGGGTCTTCTAGCGTGTAATCATCATCAATATCTATGTGAATTTTTAATCTAGGTATTCCATCGGTTAATTCATAGATGGCTTGAGCAAAATTCAGGTTGCCTTTGTTTCTAAAAGAACTAACCACATCCCTAACATCACTCAACAAAAGCCTGGCTATGCCTTGGGCTTTGTTGACATGAACTTTAGCTTTGCCTTCAGTTATGTGTGTTGCCACTTCTAAATTTAAGCTAAGGGCAGTTAAATGATGACCGATTAAATCATGCAGTTCTCTTGATATTCTTAATCTTTCATTGATTCGTGAGCTTTCTGCCAACAAAACCTGTGTGGCTCTGAGTTCAGAATTCAATTTTCTTAGTTCCTCTTTGGCATTTTGTTGTCTACAAGCAACCAGTGACAATACAAATGAAAATATGGATATACCAAACATCAACAACAATAGGATAAATGTGTCCAGTGGCATTGTTTCAAGATCATCTAAATGTGATTTAACTATGTATTGTTGCCAGCCAATAAGAAAGTATTGAATAATTAATACAAGCACACCGTGCTTAATTGACATTAACCATGGCAACAATATTGAAATAATCAGAAAGTAAAATATCCCCGTTACACTTTGAGTTGACCAGTTGATGATGTAAACAACAGCGATCATAGCAAACAGTAATACCCAATTTTTCTTTGGTAAATTAGCATCCCCTAAATTTTTTGTCAATACGATAAACCCGACACCAAATGAAAGGTGAGAAGCAAACCACAAGACGCTTTGTGAATTTAACCAATCGGTATTAAGAAAAGCGGTAATGACCAAAGGAATGGATAATATCAACCATATAATTAAGCCTGCAAGCCTTATTAATAAGATATGAGAAAATCTATAAATCATATCAAGTCATTAAAGTCATCAATTAAACTATCAGGTTTCAAGCTATCTGACTGCGAACTTTTCATGCTATTGCCATTATTATTACCAAAGGTTACCAAAAACACGTCGCAACCAGCACTCCTAGCAGCGGCAACATCTTTGGCCGAACCGCCAATCATTAAACAGTCTTTTATATCAACATTTAACTCTTTACTGGCGTGTAATAGTGACCAATGGTCTAGTTTCTTGAATGGAACATTGTCTCCAGCACAGATGACCGAGAAGAACTGGCTAATCATATTTAGTTGTAATAAAAACTCTGTGAACTCTAAAGGTTTGTTTGTAATACAGGCGAGCTTAGTGTTGTTTGCCAATAATTTAACCAACAAACCTTTTATTCCTGGAAACAACTCACTGTATTCGCCTACACAATCTTTGTATGCCTTTGAAAACAAGCCAAAAGCCTTGTCTAAATCTTGCTTTGCCGGAGACGATCCCGTTGAGTAGCTCAAGGCATTTCTTACAAGATTTAGAGTGCTAACACCATTACCAATCCAGTTTTTTATCTGATCTAAACCGGGGTTTTTGATACCCAAATCACTGGACATCACATCAATTGCATAAGATAAATCTTTGGCTGAATCGATTAAAGTTGCATCTAAATCAAAAAAAACAGCTCGGTAATCGTATATTGCCATTAATCTACTACCCTTAATCCCGATATAGAAACGAGTTTGAGAGTGCAAGTAATTGATGTGCATAAGGAATTCA
>CAZLZZ010000168.1:0-6947 GCA_964564165.1 uncultured Alcanivoracaceae bacterium
AATCCATTTTCCTTTTCAATCGTATAGACTTCTTCTGCTAGTTTCTTTTGGGCAATGAACTCGCCATGTTTTTGTGCATCTAAGATATACATCTTCATCAGTTGACTGTTGAAAAATCGAGCATACATTATGTCTTGTGATCGATCATAACATATAAGTTTTTCGGAGATGGTTTTGCCTTTTTTAGTGGGTTGTTCTATGCCCAGTTGTTGTTGTGCAATATCTAAAATAGCCATTCCTACAGATTGATTTGTGATGGTTTTGTCTTTCATCATAAGTTTGGCTATAGTAATACAGTTTTCGGCATTTTCATCTTGTTTGCAAGACTCGATTAGATTGTAATAGTAGAATGAAAAAATAAAATTATTATTCATTGCTAAGAGGATAGATGAGTTCTGAGTGAGGCTATTTAAATAGTCTTTATTGATTATTCCTTTTTCAACCAATTGTAAATCGGATATCGCCAATTCCATTTCCTGCATCATGGTTATTGTGTTGGGATTGTCTAAATCAAGGTATTTATTAAATACGCCAGGGTATTGCTGATTAAATGATTCAATTTCCGTTGCATGCTCTATGATGTTATCAAAATAGAATGAGTTGGCGTAATTGCTATAGTGCGCTGCCTCTTCAAGGGTTTTTTCAATGGTTTCCAGGCTGTCTTCTTTGTGTAAGTTGAGTAAATAAGTAAAAATATTGTCAGGATCTACCCGGTAATGGGTTTCATGAATTTTGTTTTGGTGGCAAAAATCCGTAATATCCTTGTTGTTGTGACAAATTATATTTGCTTGATGCAATGTGAGGGCATTTGATGGCGGTTTTATGGCATTAGCAAGAATGCTTTTTAAAGCGTTGGTATCTGGGTTTGCTAGAAAGCCAGAAAATGCCAACAACTGTATGTTGATATTGTCACTGTTTTGTAAAAAAGTGTTTAAGGCTTTGTTGTATTCTTGAAATTTCTTGTATTGTTGGGCAGAAGCTTCTTCAAATTCGATGTCAAAATCTAGCTTGTTGTCATCAAAATCATCCATATAAGCAATGGGTGATTCAAATTCGTCTGTGTTTTCTGGTTGAGAGCATCCTGCAGCTTGTAGAGTAGAAGAGGTTATAAATAATAAAATACTCAGTATTAATTTCATGTCGTTGTCTCCTTTATTTTTTGTTTTGAACAGTTGGCTTTAATTGTATTCGTTTTTTTTGAATTTAGATATAGGTAGAAAGTCATTATTTCTGCGTTTTAGTGCCATCTTCACTCGCAATCAAAGTTACATAAGCTTTTTGATGGGCAAATATACCATTGCATACTACGCCTGCAATGTCATTAATTTGGCTTTCAATCTTTAATGGGTCAATGATTGTTAGATTATGTACATCAATGATAATATTGCCATTGTCGGTGGTAAAGCCTTGGCGAAGTATAGGTTGCCCACCCAGTATAGCAAGCGCGCGTCCGACATGTGATTGCGCCATGGGAATCACTTCAACGGGCAAAGGGAACTTGCCTAAAACGCCAACCATTTTGCTTTCATCAACGATACAGATAAATTTATCACTGGCTGCGGCTATGATTTTTTCACGGGTTAATGCACCACCGCCGCCTTTGATTAGTCGATTGTATCCATCACATTCGTCAGCACCGTCAATATACAAAGACAGCGGGCCTGTTTGATTCAGTTCTTTGACCACAAAGCCGTGTTCTTTTAAACGTCTAGTGGACTCTTCAGAACTTGAAACACAGGCTTCTATGTGATTTTTTACTTGTGGTAACAAATCAATTAGACAATTGACTGTTGAGCCTGTGCCAATACCTACTACCATATCATATTCATCAAAATATTTTAATGCCTCTAAAGCTACTTGGTGTTTTAACTCATCTTGTTTATTCATATAATTATGGTCTCTTTGTTGGTAAAAATCATGTCTAGGGGAATGTCCCAAGATTGCGCACTGATTGTATCATCTTCCTGAAAATCATAGGCGATTCCTGCCAAAATTGTGGGTTTTCTGTGCATGTGGTTTAATGCAAAATACCTGTCATAATATCCACCGCCCATACCAACTCTATGGCCTTTGCGATTAAAGCCGACTAAAGGCATTAAGCATAGGTCTATGTATTCCGGCTTAATAACTGTGTTGTTTTTTGGCTCTAAGATGCCAAATTTGTTTTGTTCAAGGCTGTCAAGAGAGTCAAAATGGTTGAATGTCATTGTGTTGTTTGATTGAATAACAGGCAAGACTATTTTTTTTGAGAGAGTCAATAACGGTGATAAGTCCACTTCATTGTTGATACACATGTACAAGGCAATGGTTTCGGATTGTTTAAACACGTCAGATGAGAGGAGTTTGTCACGAATTTGTTGGCTAAGATTGAATCGTTCTTGGGGGTTTAGACGGTTTCTTTGCTGAATGAGCTGTTGGCGACTGTTTTTTTTTAAGTTCATACCGATATAGTCTTACGTGGTTTTATTGTCTAGATTGCCTTAAAACGGTTTCAAGTCAAGGATATAAAATATGAGCCTATAAGCATAAGTGAATATTTTTTGACGCTGAATTGGAATGGTTTTAAGGTGATATTGACACTAAAATACGATGTAAACCACACATGCCGGTATGCTAGAGGCGACCTTGGAACCAAAGGCTCAAGGCGGGAGACTCCCAATTCGTTAGGCTTTCTGTTCAATGACAGGCATGCACACAGATATCGGTTATGTCACCCTAGTTTTAAAAATTAAGGACCAAGGGATATGCTGGAGCATTATCGCACATGGTAGTTTACACCTTGTGAGTGATTATAAATCTTTTGCTGTATTTGAACAAGAGATATTTAAAAAAACTTTAGCCCGCATATTTCATAGGAATGCAGAGTTTTAGGATGATTTTAGTGAACCAGTTTGATCTATTCGCCGAAAAACCTAGTCATTCTTACGTTTACAGGCGAATCGGTCAAAATGGTCGCTGAAATTTTTCTAAAAACTGTATAGCGAATTTGGTTACAAAGTGTACATTTTTAATATAACAATTTTTTTTAATATCAATATGATACGTATAAAATTTAGCGTTCGTATGAAATATGCGGGTTAGCCTGCAGGAAATCCTTGGTGAAAGGTTATTTATTATTAATCTTCTTTTGTAACTGATTTTGTAATGGACTGATTTTTTGCTGGGCTTGTTTTAATTGCATCAATTCATGGCTAATATTGAGAGCTGCCATAATCGCCACCTTATCGGCAGCCAAGGTCGTATTGCTTCCCTTGATTGAACGCATGGTTGAATCTAACTGATCTGCAGCAGACAATAACGATGCTCTTTCTTCATCGGTTGCGGCAAATTGATAATCTCGATTTAATATGCGTACGGTTACCGTTTGTTGGTTCATATTAGTTGGCTCATGTTGCGTTGACTCATGCGGATTGTTGCTCTAAGGATTTAAGGCGATTTATCATAGACTCTAAACTTGTTTTTGCTTGATCGTTTTTTTGTAAGAGCAGTGATTTTTCTAAAATCAAGGATTCCATTTTCTGTTTTAAGGCAGTATTTTCAATTTCATATCTGTCAATTAACTCACAGGCAGAGTTAATGGTCTCTTCAAGAGAGGTGATTTCTTCTAGGTATTTGTTTCTGCTATTGTCCATGGAAGTAAATATTAAATGGCAAATCAATAAAGGTCAACTAACTTATGAGATTTTTCTTCCAAGATGATGAAAAATCAGGGAAAATACGTTTTTCATTAAGAATGTTGAAGATATGATACCCTACAAGCCTTTTGCAAAACACCTACAAGACAATAATATTATTGCAACACCATCTGAACTTCATGGACACGCCAGCGGCATGATTGTCGTCAATCACGATGTAAAAGTAGAAAAGTGGGTCGATTTAATTATGGATGATTATAGCTTTGAAGGTGGTGATAGTAAAAAGTTAGTACCTGTACTTGTTGCATTATTTGATTATGCAAAAGATAAATTGGAGGCCGACAATTATACTTTTACTCCATTGTTGCCAAGTGATGATAATGATCTGTCTTATAGACTAGAAGCTTTATCAAGTTGGTGTGGATCCTTTCTAACTGGTTTGGCTTTTGCAGGTTTGAAATCCGAAAGCAATTTGCACGATGATGTACATGAGTTTATTGCAGATTTAGAAAAAATTTCAAAAGTGGCTACAGACTCAGATGAAACCCAGGGAGAAGAAGCTGATTTTGTTGAATTGGTAGAATACGTTAAAGCGGGAACTTTAGTGCTCTATTCTGAGTTTGCAGAGCATCAGGATATAGCCGCTGAAATTCATTAATACCAAGCTTCGCTAATATTCCTTTCTCATCAGGCGCTAAATAATATATTCCGGGCAGACTCCAACAAGTGCGAGACAACAGGGTGTGTAATCTTACGTTCTACAGATATGGCATAAAAAACCTCTTTTATTTCATCCACGCAACCAATTTCTTTCGATTTATATTGGCGCTCAATTTCATCTTTGATAACTTTCGGTGCAACGAATACTCCTGCACTTTGTTGTCCAAATGCTTTCATTAATGCACTATCATCAAATTCAGCAATAATATTTGGGTGAATGCGGGATTTATCTAGCCAATTATCAATGGCGCCACGCAATTGATGCACGCTGGTTGGCATTAATAAAGGAGCGCCCTCTAAACACGCAGGAAAGTCTCCTTTCAGTTCTTTTCTTATTTTTTCTGAAGCAAAGAAGCTAATCGCACACTCTCCAAGCTTATGATTGAAACCTCGTATGCTCACTGTTTTAGGTATGGGCTGATCGGAAATAATTAAATCAAGTTTGTGTATGGACAATTTTGCCAATAATGAACTGAAACTCTCTTCTCGACACAGCATGCGTACTGGGTCATCCATTTGCAATGCAGGTTCTAGCAGTGCATGAGCAATATATTTTGGTACAACGTCAACCACACCCACGCGAAAAGTCTGAGGGCGTTTAGCAGGCAATTGATGAATAGCATCTTCTAATTCACCACCCAATGAAAATATTTCATCGGCATAACTCAAAACCAAACGTCCAGTTTCCGTAAGCTCAAGATTGCGTCCAGATTTTTTGAATAAGTCTGCTCCTAGACGTTCATTCAATAAGGTTAGTTGTCCACTAATTGTTTGCGGTGTTAAGCACAAGCGTTCACAAGCTTTGGTTATGCTTCCTTCTTGAGCGACTACCCAAAAATAGCGCAAATGTTTGTAATTAATCATGGGTTTTCTCCTTGTAATTTATGATTAGTATAACTAATTGATATTAACTTTTCAATAATTTTATGAGCTAATAAATTACTTCGTAAATAACGAAGATAACCACTATATAAATCGACTTTTTTATATTTACATTTTCCTTTACAATGCAGCCATCTAGTCAATAAATTTGACATTAACTACGGAGAATCAGATGCAGTTTGATATACAGGCACGACACTTAGTTTTAACCAATGCGTTGCGTGAACATATAGAAAAGCGTTTAAATTTTGCTTTAAGTAGCTGTAGTGACCATATCCAAAGAGTGGTCATGCGTTTATCGGATATTAACGGTCCGCGTGGCGGGGAAGATAAACTTTGCAAGTTGCAAGTAGTACTTAACGGTTTGCCCGATGTAATTGTCGAAGATATACAGCTTGACTTGTATGTTGCCATTGACCGTGCAGTTGATCGCGCGGGGCGTACGACTATACGGAAGATTGAGAGGCAACAGAATTTACATAAACGGGGTTAAGCCTCTTTTGAAAACATTAACTTATTTAAACAACTTTAAGGAAATTATTATGAACAACTATATAAAATCAGTAACATTAAGTTTAGCAGTAATTGTCGCAGCACCAGCATTTGCAGGAGAGCTTGACAAAAAAGAAGGCACTCATCAATACGTCGAAAAAGGACCTAATAAACCTACGCAATACCTCAAAGCAGCGGAAGATAAAGTAGATGGCGAGGTGGATAAGCTACGTACAAATATTGTCTCCGATGCTACAGAAGCAGTAATTGAAAGCAATAAAGCACTCTTGGCTCTAGAAAATGATCAGCCCAAAGAGGCCATTAGTGCAATTAAGACTGCGATTGGGAAACTGGCGGTTGTTTTAGAGCGTGAGCCTGCATTGGGCTTAAAGCCAATCCATGTAATGAAAACCATACATGATTTAAACGCTGAGCCTGCCATTATCCAGATGAAAATTGAAGCTGCAAAAAAGCATTTACAAGATGGGCAGCTGCAACAAGCCAGAATGCTTCTTAGCCCATTGGTTAGTGATATTACTATCACCACCGTCAGCATTCCTTTGAGCACTTATCCAGAAGGTCTTAAATCTGTAATACCTTTGATAGATGAAGGCAAAACTTTGGAAGCAAAAATTGCACTTAGTAGGCTGTTTAGCACCTTGGTGACAAAAGAGTTAGTTATTCCTTTGCCTCCTTTGCGTGCAGATGCTGCATTAGCGGAAGCTGAAGGTCTAGCTCAAAATGAAAATCGCAGCAAAGAAGAAAGCGAACAGTTAAAAGCATTGCTTATAATTGCACATGATGAGTTAAGGGTATCTGAGTTACTTGGTTATGGCGATAAAAAATCTTTTAAACCCATGCACGAACTTATTAATGAGATTGAGAAAAAAATGGCTGATGGCAAGGGCGGTAAAGGCTGGTTTGAGGGCATTAAACAAGCATGGGGAAATCTGTTTGAGAATGAAAACCCTCAATAATTAACTATTCACACCGTTATTCTACATGGGTAACGGTTTTTTCAACTAAATTTATTAAAGTAATTAAATAACTTATTGAACCATTTACAAGTACAAATTGAATGAATCGTTATAATCTAAATTATGTAATTTACATTTGTATTAGAAAAGCCTAATATGCGCGTCCTAGATAAAATAGTTTGATTTAAATAATTTGATTTAAATAATTATCAGGAGATTTAAAATGACAAATGAAATACAC
>CAZLZZ010000169.1:0-6936 GCA_964564165.1 uncultured Alcanivoracaceae bacterium
ATGGCTCAAAATTCAAAGCCAACACCTCAAAGCACAAAGCCATGAGTTATGGACGACTAAAATCACAAGAAATAGAACTCGAAAAAGAAATAGCCGAATTAATCAATAAAGCCAATCAATGTGACCAAATAGAAGACCAAAAATATAAAGAAACAACAGGCTATGAAATACCTGAGGATCTAAAACACAAAAAGCAAAGACTCAATAAAATCAAAGCCGCGAAACAGGCCCTTGAAAAAAGAGAGCAAGTAAACAACCCCGATACAGTAATTGATGACAAAAAAAATAAGTTTTACAGACACAGATGCCTGTATCATGGGAAGCAAAGGCAAGGGATTTGATTATAACTACAACCCACAAATCTGCACCGACAAAGAAAATCAAATTATCGTAGCCCAACACATCAGTCAAAAAGCCAATGATAAGCAAGAATTAAAACCCGCTCTAGAACACTTAGAAGAAACACTAAGTTATGTTGAGTCTAATCTTGGATTAACCGCACAAGATGATGACCTAGAAACACAGCAAACCCTGCAAAATATAAAAGACAAAAAACCACAAAACCTTTCGATAGATAACGGCTATATGTCAGGTGATAACCTGCAAACAATAGATGATAAAAACATAAACACTTACATCGCCATAAACAAGGGTGAAAAGAAAAACCAACAATCTCTTGATCAAAGTGAGAGAAAGGTAGAAAAAAGTGACTTTCATTACAATGAAAAAGACGACAGCTTCATCTGTCCCAAAGAGCAAAAACTCACACTTGTACAAGAAAATAAAAATGGCAGAAAAACATACCAAGCCCAACAAACAAGCTGCCAAAATTGTAGCTACTACCATAGATGCTGTAAATCAAAGCTAGGAAAACCGCGAAGCATAACAACCGATGCCAAAGAACCCTTGCGGATAATGATGAAACAAAAGATGGAACAAAAAACTTCAAAAGAAATTTATTCTCATCGAAAAACGATAGTCGAGCCTGTCTTTGGTCAAATCAAGAATAGTGGATTTAGGGGTTTCAGCCTAAGAGGTCTTGAAAAAGTACAAGGAGAATTTTCATTGGTGTGTGCCACACACAATATAAAGAAAATTTTTAAAGCGATAACCACAGGATTAATCCGTCCAGAATTTATAAAAAGAGGAAATAAAGCAATGAATTAGCCGATATAGGGCAAAAACCGACTAAAAAAGGTCGAAATCGCCAATTTAAAGCATGGAAAATCGGGGAATACAATTTCCACCAACCTACGATGAAATTACTAGATTTTAGGTTGTTAAAGTGATGGGAAAATTTGAGTTCTCGGACAAGCTCCTAGCATCGTTTTGTTAAGTTTGTTCATCATGATGCCCTCTAGAAAATAGTTGTTAACTATTAGTACGGCGATTGTTTTAAAAGTAGTGACAAAAAAAAGCCAATATCAAATAAATGAGATTGGCTTTGCTTGCCTTTCGTAGATGGGTCGTTTTTTTAATACACCATAATCATGATTTGCCCAGGCAATAAAACCCCTGTGCTAGATCTGTGGCGAGCACAATTTAAATCAGTACCAGATGTTTGGCAAGTCGCATTGGTAGCTATTAAATCTTCTACTGAAGAGACTTGGTAAAATCTATCGCTGATATCAAAGGGGAAAGTTATGGTGCATAAGCCATTAATCCCACCAGCTACAATTGTTGCAGGTAAATCATTGACGCCATTATATTGTTTAGAAATAGAAGCAGTTGATGCACAGTTAGCATTAATCATAAATTTTATTTGTCCATCAATCGCTAGTGGTTGCTGAGTTTTTGATGCAAATTCAATTCCAGAACTAGCAAATATTTTCAAATGATCATCGACATCTTCTTCTATCTGTATGAATGTGCCATCACCAAAATTTAATTTTGCGCCAAAACCAAAAGCTCCTTGCGTACCAATCAATCTAAGAGCTCCATCATTATCAGCAACATCTGCTAGAACCGTTAATTTATGAGTAGTAGCTGTTGCCACGGTCCCTATTGCCACATCTTCAAGAAATTGGATGCGTGAGAGATTTCTGGTCCATGGTGACAAATCAACGGGATCAGCTGCTGCCCATCCAGTTGTAGTGCCGTAGGTATAAACTTGACCATTGGAGGCATTGCCATCGATTACTTTTGTTGCATAGGGTACTGATTTAAGTGATTGTCTGGGTGTTAAATCAGTATATGCTCCAATACCAATACCTGGTTTAACACTGATTTGTAAGAATGTTGCGAAAGCATCTAAACCTGCAACACCTAAATCAACGTTTGGGATTGTAAATAAACCATCAGCAACAACGATAAGCTGATGCTCAGATACGTTGGTTTTTGAATTGCCTGCGGCATCAAAGCCTTCTATTCTGAAGTCGTAAAGTCCAGTTATAGGCGAGCCATTCTCTAATAGCTCACCTTGGTAACTAAAAGTGTGATCAATTGATTGTGCCATAACCTGTGATAAATTTAGCAATGTTATCATTGCAATAATTAGTTTGTTCATTTTATATTCTCCTGGATTATTCAAATCCGTTTGTAAAAATTAAATCTGTTTGTGGTGTTGTGTCGACTTTGTGCCAAAATCCACCATTAAGGGCATAGTTTCCACCAGTAAGTGTGCCACTGGCATCTACTTGTCCGATGCTAGAGTTCATTTCATAATTTCCTCCAGTCATCTTGCCGCCTCCATTGTTTATTGTGTATTTTTTTATTTCGTATTGTGCGTATGCCTGGCCCATTGCCAGAGCTAACAACAAAAACAACACATTTTTCTTTTTTATCATTTAGTTTTCTCCTTTTATATTCGAGTATTTATTAATACTGTTTATTAATGCGTCATGTCTCTAAAATCGGTGACATTTATTTTTTCAAGCTTTCAACAACTGCCTTAGCAATTTTTACAGCCATTTCTTTATCACCAGCTCGGGTGTTCCAATTTATGGTTCCTAGCGTGAAAGAATCATCACCAGATAGTACAGAAATTTTATAGCTGTCATTTCTTTGGTAATAAATAGCTTTGTCTCCAACACCAAGAATTTTTTCTTGCTCTTTGTAAAAACCAATAACCTGTTCTTCAAATGCATAATGGCTCATTTCAGTAATTCCCACCATTTTCATATTAAGCGCTGTGCCCATTTCTTTTAGTTCTAAGTCAACTTGATAATCAATATTTTCGATTTTAAAAGATACTCCGCATTTACGGTATTTCTCATCTGAATATTTGATTGCTAAACCCTTGATGTTCGGGACACTAGACTCAGCGGCATTCATTAATATGCCATCACATAAATTGGATGAACTAGAGTGGTTATTGGATTCTCCACATGAGATAAGAACCGTAAACGTTAAAATTAAAATTGTTTTGTGCAGCATATATTTTCTCTATTGATTGTTTGTTAATTGTTAATACGGCATTTAAACCAAAGTGGTGACAAATAAATTAAGATAAGTTAATATCCGTGATATGAATAAAGAAATTTGGGAACGCATTGAAGCAATCTATGATCGGGCCATACAGCTTGAAGAAAAAGACAGGGTGTTGTTTGTAAAGGACAGCGCTGATGGCGATACCACTATTTATCAGCAAGTAATCAAGATGTTGAAATCTGACATAGGGTTTATGGAAGAATATCCAGGGCTGGTTTCAAATACGGAAAAATTAATCGGTGATGAACTGACTTCAATAGGCCGTTTTAAGATCATAAAAAAAATTGCCACCGGAGGCATGGGGAGGGTCTATTTAGCTCAATTGAAGGATTCTGATGTCATTATTTATGTGGCTTTAAAGACCATTCGCGTCGAATTAACAAACAAAGATTTAGAACAAAAATTCCAAAATGAAAAAAAAATATTATCTAAGCTACAACACAAAAATATTGTGCGTATGGTGGATGCTGGTATCTCGAAAAATGGCATTCCTTTTTTAGCCTTAGATTATATTGAGGATGCAAAAGATATAAAAGAATATGTTGAGATGAATAAATCATCAACCACAGAAATTGTAAAGCTGGTTAAACAAGTAGCGCAAGGTCTTAGTTTTGCACACCATAATTTCATCATTCATAAAGACATCAAACCCAACAATATCTTAGTAGACAAACACGGTATTCCTCAAGTAGTGGATTTTGGAATAGCCACTTTTGTTGAGCAACAAAAGAGAATCAAAAAAGAAAATATTTACACGCCTGGTTATGCATCACCTGAACAAATATTAGCGAAAGACTTATCACCCAATTGTGATATTTTTTCCTTATGTGCCGTGTTGTTAGAGTTGCTAACAAAACAAAAACCCCTGCCTTATTTTGAGCCTGGCAAATACATCCCGCAAGATGATACGAAGCATGTAAACAATTTGCTTAAACAATCAAAACTAGATAGTGACTTACAAAACATAATTAAACATGGATTAGCAATTGACCCACAAAAAAGATACCAAACCATGTCATCGTTTATGCATGATTTAGGAAATTGGTTAAACAAAAAACCAATCAGTGCCAGCCAAAACACAAATACCTACCTAGTAAAAAAGTTCATACAAAGGAATACAACTTTAACACTGGCATTATCAGCCCTGTCTGTTTCTATATTGACCGGTATTGTATTAATTCTACAACAAAAAAGCATAGCTCAAATTGAAGCTAAAAATTCACAACATGTCACTAAACTATTAATTGACTCTATCCAAGCCAGTGATCCAGACTTAACAAAAGGACGAGAAACCTCTGTTATTGAATTATTACAAAATGCAAAAATTAAAGCCTTAGAAAGTAAGGTAAATAATCCACAACTAAACTCTTTAATCAAATATTCAATTGGCAAAGCTCTTAATAAAGTAGGCAAATACAAAGATGCAGAAAAAATATTACTTAGCTCGATAACAAACAACCCTGAAAATATCGAATCTTATATCGCATTAGCACAAGTTTATTTACAGCAAAAACAATTTGATTCTGCGGAAAAACAATTAGTATCACTCAATGAGCATAAAACATTTTTAAGTCAAAAACAAAGAGTTCAAATGTTACAAATTCAAGCTGAAATACTAAACAAAAAAGGTTTGTTTGAAGAAGCTAAAAGTAAAATAAAAGCAGCCATATCAATAAATCCATCGCAAAGCCCGGATTCCTTAATTCAGAGTAATTTAATATTGGGGTTGATATTAAACGAACATGGCAAGCACCAAGAGTCTATAAAAGTAATCAGAGATACCCTTGATTACAGCAAAGAGCACCTTGGGGGAAATTCAACCACAAGTGTAGATATAACCATCAAGCTTGCAAAGCTACTGTCCAATGCTAAAACAATAGAACGAGAGGAAATTTATGATCTTTACCAACAAGCAATAAAAACACTGCATATTACTCATGGTAAAAACCACCCAATGATTGCAAAAACACTATTAAACTATGGCTTTGCACAAAGAACATTTGGTGAGTTAGATAAAGCGTTAATAAGTGCAAATAATGCTAGAAAAATCGCACTAATTAACTTTGATGAAAAACATATGTTAACGGCTCATATTGATTTATTAATTTCACAAATTAACTTATTAAAAGGCAATATTAATGAATCAATTAAGCAACTAGAAAATGTTGTAAAGGTTTATGAAGCACACTATGGTGTATCTCACTTTGAAACTAACCAAACCAAGACAACACTGGGTTCTTATCTAGTTAAAGCGGGCAAAGGTAAAAAAGCACTTGAAATGTTGTTGCCACTTTATTCCCTTCAAAAAAACCAACTCGGTGAAAACAATAAAGCTTCACTGTACGTAAAACTCATCATTATCAAAGCGCAAAGCTTACTTGAACGATACCAATTAGCTGTTAAAAGCGGCAAAGAAAGCCTTGAAATCAGTCAAAAACATTTAGGCGAAGAAAGCATAATCAGTATAGGGCTACAAATGGAATTAGCCAAAAATTTGATACATATTAAGGATTATCCAGCCTCAAAAGTCTTGTCTCAACAATTACTGACATATAAACTTATAAAAATAAACACATCCTATAAAAAAAGAGTAAATGAATTATTGCAAAAAGCTGAAGGTCAAAGTAATAATGACTAATTATACATGTGGAACTGCTTCACAAAAAATGAAAAAGTTAATAAGTATCATGTGAAACAATATTTGTTATGATAACTTCTTCACCCTTAATTAAACTATTAACATGTAGAAAAAAATGAAAAGTGTACAAATTACTGAAATTTTAAACAAAGAAAAAATTGATTCTGATACATGGAATAAAATTTTGCCGATTGTTTATAACCAGTTAAAAAGCATTGCTCGGAACGTGAAATTTGGCCACAAAGCCAATGAAAACCTGAATACCACATCTTTGGTGCATGAAGCCTATATGAAGCTGCAAAAAAACGAAAACCTCAATGTAGAAGGAACCAAACATTTTTATCGATTGGCCGCCATGGCAATGCGACAAATTTTGGTTGATGCTGCCCGTTCTAAGCTGCGCAAAAAGAGAACCAGTCAAGAAGCAGAATTTGATGAGCAAGATTTCATCATTGAAATAAACAACCAAGTCACAACAGCTGATGAAATTATTGAAATAGACAAAGCATTAACCAGTTTAGAAGAATTAAACCCACGATTGGCCAATGTGGTGATTGATCATTTTTATGGCGGTTATACTTTCGAGCAGATAGGCCAGATGGAAAACACATCAAAAAGAACCGTGTTAAGAGATTGGAAAAAAGCCAAAGCTTTTATATTCGCACAATTAAATTAGTTAGCCATCATGTCGTCACTCCCTGAGACTGTGAAATAACTAACGGATGCGAGGTTTTAACCTTGCCATTCTCGGTTTTCTAAAAAACTCAAAACCATCAAACTACCATACAGCAAATTTCTCAGGAAATCATACTTCTAAATATCATTGAGTCAGGCAGGGTTAAAACCCCGCACCCGAATAATTCTTAGTT
>CAZLZZ010000170.1:0-2789 GCA_964564165.1 uncultured Alcanivoracaceae bacterium
GCTTCTGTTTGATCATGGGTAACGTAAACAATAGTGGTTTGCAATTTCTGGTAGTTTTTTAATCTCAGCACGCATTTCGACTCTTAATTTGGCGTCCAAATTTGATAATGGTTCGTCAAATAGGAATAAACGCGGGTTACGAACCAAAGCCCGTCCCATGGCAACTCTTTGGCGTTGACCACCTGATAATTGGGCTGGTTTTCTTTTTAACAAGTCGTTAATTTGTAATATGTCACTCACATTTTTTAGTGCAGCTTGTTGCGCCTCGACACTTTCACCCCTTACTTTCATACCAAAGGTGATATTTTTTTCAACATTCATTGTTGGGTATAAAGCATAGCTCTGGAAAACCATTGCTATATTGCGGTCTTTAGGGGCAACTTTTGTCATGTCCAACTGATCGATTTTTATAGCCCCATCCGATATTTCTTCCAGACCAGCAATGCAATTTAGCAAAGTTGATTTTCCGCAACCAGATGGACCGACTAATACCAGAAAATCACCTTCTTCAATTGAGATAGAAATATTTTTTAATATTTCGATTTTTCCATAGCTCTTATATAAGTTTTCTATTGATAATATGTTGTTTTTGATCATGTTTTTGACTTCTTTTTGATTTGAATTGTTCATGATATTAACCTTTCACGGAACCAGCTGCTAAGCCACGGATAAAATATTTTCCTGCGATTACGTAGACGAATAATGTAGGCAATGCGGCGATGATTGCCGCCGCCATATCAACATTATATTCCTTAACACCAGTCGTTGAATTTACGATATTATTTAGCGCAACTGTGATGGGTTGAGTTCCGGCTTGAGAAAACGAAACACCAAATAAGAAATCGTTCCAAATATTTGTAAACAACCAGATAATTGTAACGACTAAAATGGGCGGTGATAATGGTAAGAATATACTGTAAAATATTCTAAAAAACCCTGCGCCATCTATTTTTGCAGCTTTTACCAATTCAGTTGGTATGCTCATATAATAGTTTCTAAAAAACATGGTCGCAAAAGGTATGCCATAAATAACATGCACCATAATCAAACCACTTATCGAACCCGAGATTTTTATTTTGCCGAGCAATATTGCCATTGGCAAAATAACAATTTGAAAGGGAATAAAACAACCAAAAAGCATAAAGGCAAAAATAATTTCGGAACCTCTGAAACGCCAATGCATAAGAGCGTAGCCATTTAGGGCACCAATTAAAGTTGCTATTATCACAGCCGGAACCACCATTATTACGCTATTTAGGAAGTAACCGCTCAGACCTTGGCAACTGACACCTGCACAGGCGCTACTCCACGCCACTTTCCACGGCTCCAACGTGATTTGTTCTGGCAGGCTAAGCAATCCACCTTGGTGAATTTCGTCTAAACTTTTTAGACTTGTAACAATCATTACAAAGAGTGGCATTATGTAAAATAATGCAAATGCTGCTAACATCATATAGAGGCCATAGCGCGCAATAATATGCCAAAACCTAGAATTCATTTTCAAATCATTATTTATCATGGCGGGACCTCATTTCTGAATAAAGATAAGGAATAATCACTGCCATAACGATGGTCAGCATGACCACAGCGCTTGAAGCAGCTTGGCCAATATTTCCGCGAGAGAATGCCATCGTGTACATGAATGTGGCGGGCAAGTCTGTTGAATAGCCTGGCCCCCCACCAGTCAGTGCGACAACCAAATCGAACGCTTTGATGGACAAATGTGTCAATACAATGATTGTACTTAAAAAAATTGGCCCAAGACTTGGAATGATAATACCGCTATAGATCCTAGGCGTGGGTATTCCATCGATCATGGCCGCTTTGATAATTTCTTGATCAACAGATCTTAGCCCTGCAAGGAATAGTGCCATGACAAAACCTGATGCCTGCCAGACAGCCGCCAATACCACGGTATAAATTGCCATATCTGAGTTAATGAGCCAATCAAATTTAAAGTTTTCAAACCCCCAGCTTTTTACAACCGATTCAATTCCATTTTCAGGGTTTAATATCCATTTCCATGCAGTGCCTGTTACGATGAAACTGATAGCCATAGGGTAGAGAAAAATAGTTCTCAATACGCCTTCGGCTCTTATTTTTTGATCAAGTAAAATCGCTAATAGTAGACCAATAACAATCGCAATTGAAATAAATAAACCACTGAAAATAAATAAATTTTCTAATGCTACATACCATCTGGGTGTTGAAAATAGTTTTTCATATTGTTCTGCCCCAATAAGGGTATATTTGGGCAATAATTTTGTTTTGGTGAACGAAATATAAACCGTCCAGCCAATAAATCCGTAAACAAAAATAATCATAAGTGCGAAAGAAGGAGCTACCACTATTTTTGATAAATGTTTTTGAAGCCAATTGACCATGGTGTCTCTCATTTGTTCGTTAATTATTATAAATCCCAGTATCAAGCCGAGGAATTGGATAACCAACCTCATATAAATAAAGGTCCCGCAATATTATAGGAAATATTGCGGGAGGCCATGAGAGCGTAGGTTATTCCGCGTTTTTAATTGCGGCTACAAGAGCAGATACTGCGTCTTGGTAAGACATATCAGAGTTAAAGTGATTGGTAACAACATCGGTGATTGCACCAGAGAAAATGCCTCTAAGTGCCATGCCATGTGCGTAACTTGGCAATAGTGAACCATTTGAAGAAGATGTACTCATATCATATGCAGAACGACGTGAGCAATAGTCAAAATCACCTAAGTCAGTTCCCATTCTTGCAGGAATAGAACCCTTTGCTAGGTTAAATGCAGTTTGGAATT
>CAZLZZ010000170.1:2799-6926 GCA_964564165.1 uncultured Alcanivoracaceae bacterium
GCCCATGATTAATTTTGCAAGGAGTTTTTGACCGTCTTGTTTGTCATCACCATCGACGTTAAACATTGCAAAACTATCAACATTATACAAATAACCATCACCTGGAGTAGGTGCACATAAATAATCGCTGCCTGGTGTTTTGCCGGCTTTTGTAAATTCGCCTTTTGCCCAGTCACCCATTATTTGGAATGCTGCTTCGCCATTGATAACCATTGTAGTCGCTAAATTCCAGTCACGACCAGAGAAATTATCATCAACATAACCTCGCATTTTGCGCATTTGATCAAACACATCAACCATTGTATCGCTTGCAAGTGCATCCTGATCTAATTCAACGAGAGCTTTTTTATAAAATTCAACACCACCAACACCTAGTACAACCGTTTCAAAAATTGTTGCATCTTGCCAAGGTTGCCCACCATGTGCCAATGGTGTAATGCCCATAGCCTGTAATTTATCAGCAGCGTCATTAAATTCAGCCCATGTATGAGGCATTTTTACTCCGGCTTTTGCTAATAATTCAGGGTTTGCCCACATCCAATCGACACGATGCACATTAACTGGGGCTGAACAATAATTGCCATCACATTTATGTATATCAGCGATGCTTTTTGGCAGTAGATTGTCCCAACCTTCTGCTAAAGCAACGTCGTTAATGTTTGAGAGGCTACCTTCTTCATGCCATTCTTGAATTGCTGGGCCTTTAATTTGAACTGCGGTAGGTGCATTACTTGAAAGAACGCGAGCGCGCAATGCCGTCATCGCAGCATCACCACCACCACCAGCAACTGGCATATCAATCCATGTGCCACCATTTGATTGAAACTCGTCCATTAATACTTTAACAGCAGCAGCTTCGCCGCCAGATGTCCAATAATGTAGTACTTCTACTTTAGGCTCAGCGAATGCTGTGTTTGTAAACAAGCTTGAAACGACTGCGCTAGCAAACATAATTTTTTTAATTAACATTATCAATTTCCCTCTAGTTATGATTATATCTCTACAATTTTCAGAAGGTGTTTTATTACTTTCAATTTCTTCTGAAGTAGGATGTTGCCATTAATGTCGAATTTTTTTCATATATCAAATGCAAAGGCACGCTTGTTGAAGATAATTAGGCGAATTGTTACACACTGTTACAAAAGTCCAATTTTATGTTTAATTTCGGAGGCATTTCGGGCATTATACATGCGGAGGGGCTAAATGGATAACAAATCAAAACGCATATTAGTTGTTGATGATGACATAGAAATTCTGGAGTTGCTAAAACAGGTTTTAATACGTGAAGGATATCTGGTTGTTTGCATTGTATCAGGTGCCCAAATGCAGGATGCTTTGCAAAAATGGAAGATCGACCTTATTATACTTGATGTTATGTTGGGGTTTGAATCGGGCATTGAATTGTGCCAAGATTTAAGAGAAAAAAATGATGTACCGATATTATTAATATCTGCGCTGAGCCATGATAAGTACAGAATTAAAGGTTTTACTGCAGGTGCGGATGACTATATTGCGAAACCGTTTAACTCTAAATTATTATCAATGCGTGTCGCAGCAGTATTGAATCGCTCTAAACGTAGTGTGTCTATTGAGTATAGAAGTAAGGACATAGTGTTTGAGTTTTCTGGCTGGAGATTAAACAGTAATGCTCAAGAATTAAGAAATTTCAATGATGTACAAACTTTTTTAAGTAACGGTGAGTTTAAATTATTGGTTGCTTTGTTGTTAAACGCGCCCAACCCGCTGACTCGTGAAGAATTGCTGGAGCATATGACCGAACAGATGAATACTGGGGAAGGGGAGCATTCGACAGCTAATCAGAGCCGCGCCATTGATGTGCAAATTGGTCGTTTGAGGCAAAAAATAGAAGAAGATGCTGGAAACCCACAGCATATAAAAACCATGCGTGGGCAGGGGTATTTTTTTGCGACTAGCATCAGAAGATTAGGATAGACAATATATGCAAATTCTGAATCGTATGTCTTTGCAATCATCAGTGTTGATTTTAGCTTTGTTTTGCTTAAGCACTGGCATGACAAGCGTATTTTTTTGGCAAAAAGCATATTTTGAACTTGATAAACATTATTTAGATGCGCATAAATTCGGCCTTGAATTATATCAAGCAAGCTATAAAAAAGAATATGACAACTTGAAAAGGCAAGGCGTTTTTGTTGATATCGTTCAAGTGAAAAAAAACTTTAATACCGAGAACCAATTGATATTAAATTTTCAGAAGATCAAGCCTGGATATGAATTAAGTGAATTGAATTTTCACACCCATTTAAGCTCACAATTAACTCAAATAAGAATTTATAAGCTTCGCAATAAGTTTAGAGTCGCAAATTTGAATAATTCAGTTAGTGATGCAGATCAATTTGGAAATTTGTCCCTAGAATTAGCGCAAAAATGTGACGATACAACAATTGTATTACATGTGGATTATGATAATTGGGCGATCATAAGCGCGCCCTTATATTGGGCATGTTCTAGTAAGCCATATGATCAACGTTGGGTTTCGATTGTTATTTTCATTATAAGTTTGTTGGTGGTATTTTTAGCTTCACAAAACATACCACAACCTTTTGTAAATTTGGCTAAAGTGTTTAAAAATAAAATTCATTATTTGGACACATCAAAAATGGAATTAAAGGGAACCAAAGAAACCCAGTCTCTAGCTAAATCGTTGAATAAATTTATTGAAACAGAAGATAAAAAACTTGAAAAGAGAATTAAATTTTTTATCGCAATGTCGCATGATTTGGGGACGCCTACAACTAGACTGAGGTTGAGAGTTGATTTGATTGAAGATCAAAGTCTTAAGAAAAAATTAATAAAAGATGTAGATCATTTAACGAGTATGATCAGTGCAAGCTTACATTTTATGCGCCATGAAGTTGAAAAAGAGCTTCCGAGAATTGTTGATTTTGGATCGCTGGTTGAAACGATTGCTAATAGTTATCAAGATATGGCGTTACCTGTTTTGTATCAATCGCCATCAAAAATATCTTTCAAAACAGTGGCAAGTTTGTTTGGAAATAATAATGATGCAGAAGTGAAAAACATATCAGACAAACGTGTTATAATTGGTAGTTGCCAACCATTAAATATGCGCAGAGCTGTTGAGAATCTAATTGATAATGGTCTGAAATTTGGTAATTCAGTTGTAGTCAATTTAGAAGCTGATTTCGAGTTTATTTATATTACAGTTAAAGATGATGGCGATGGTGTTGCTCCGCAAGAGTTAGGTGAAATAACAAATGCCTTTTTTCAGGGTGTGAATGCAAAAACCCGTAGTGAGGAAACTATCGGCTTCGGTAATGTTGGTTTGGGCTTAGCAATTGTTGGAGCTATAGTCGATGAGCATGAAGGCCAGTTAAGTTTTTATAATGACTCTGAAGTGGGTGGCTTTGTTGTCAGCATGAAGTTACCAAGAAAATTAAATAATTTGTAACTGGACTTGTCTGATAAAAGTGGCTGCGGTCAGTATCTTGAACTCATAACCTGAAGGTTGTAGGTTCAAATCCTACCCCCGCAACCAAAATACCCAAAATTACAACACCATAACCCCTCGTTTGACAAGGGGCTTTTACGCGTTTTATAATGAAACATTAATGACAAAATATTCTAACTGTGCCGCGATGTAATTCAATAGCGGAGATTATGATGCCGATTCACACCATTATGGGCGGAAAAATGTAAATTTATAAGCGTCCCAACACACCTTTCTGGCAGTGTTCGACATTTTTACATGACAAAAAAAGACGAGCCTCGACCAAAGAGGTGAACTTATCTTTTGCAAAAGAGTCTGCTAAAGATTGGTATTTGATTTTACGCGGAAAACATCATCGCGGGGAACTTAAAAAGGAGAAACTGTTCTCATTTGCTGCCAAACAATTTACCAAAGAATATGATATTATTACCCAAGGACAGCGAAGTATAAAATGGGTAAAGGGCCACCATGGTCGTGTCACGCTTTCGTGCCGCTCCGGTTCTCATTTAAGCAGCCATTCGTTCAAAAGCCAAAGGGCTTTTCCAACCTAGTGCCGAATGTTTTCTCCTTGGGTTATAGAACCCATTGATATATTCAAATACAGCAATTTCTGCCTGACGTCTAGTTTGCCATGTGT
>CAZLZZ010000171.1:0-6922 GCA_964564165.1 uncultured Alcanivoracaceae bacterium
AGACCGAATTTATGTGGTTATTTTGCGTGATAAAGCAGCTTAACTTAGTGCCATTCGTATCTGACCCCAATAACTATATATTTAGTTTAAAAATTATTTGATTATTGAAAATAGCTTCTTGATTATTGAAAATTAAATCTGAATAATCTAAAAGTAATGGCTTGCTTAAACTACAATTATTTAAAATATTTTCAAAGTATGTATTTATGTTTTTCATACATGCTTTTTTCAATGAAGTAAATTTCGCATCATTTAAAATGATATTATTCAAATTTAGAATATCGATAGAAGATAGATAAAATGAGCTCTCATCAATTGGAATTATTTTAAAAAGCATGTAACCAGAAAAATTATCTGATTCTCCTATGACGGATAGTTTATTTAAATTGAGTTGTAAAACTATTAAATTCCCTATGCTGACAAAACCTCCCTCAACAGCCAGCTTTTTATTACCGTCATTCAGATGAAAGATCAAATTACTGGGGAAGTCACCTTCTAAAATATTCAAAATTATTTTTTGATCATCATAAATAGCATTCCATTCACCAATGAAATATTTCAAACCATGATAATCTTTCCATGGTAGTTTACTGTGAAAACTTAAG
This sequence comes from uncultured Alcanivoracaceae bacterium, assembly GCA_964564165.1. Taxonomy (GTDB): domain Bacteria; phylum Pseudomonadota; class Gammaproteobacteria; order Xanthomonadales; family Marinicellaceae; genus NORP309. The sequence continues at coordinate 606 of CAZLZZ010000171.1, forward strand.
TTACAAGAAGCAAGAGTTAAAAAAAGTACAATTATTAAATACTTTAACATACTATTTAAACTCCTTATTTACAAATGGTTTAAGATAAAATAATTTAAAAGGTAATTTTACTTTAGTTTTTACAATTCCATCATTGCCCGATGTTATCGTAATTTTCTTAGGTAAGCCTGCAAGTCCTTTTATATCACCTTTAAAATTAGATATTTCAACAGTTCTACTATCTTCATTAACATTTAAGTTAAAAGAAAAATTAAACTTGCCAAATTCATCATTATTGATAAGAACATTCTTATTATCCTTGGTTACTGTAATGAACTGACTACCAGTCCAAATTTTTACTTCACCATTTGAAGAATTAATTAACGTTGATATTCCTTTATCAATTAAATCTGCTTCATTAAAATTATCTGGGTCTGCATCTTTAACTCTTAACGAGAATTGGTTAGCTTGTGGTTTAGATTTGTCTCCAACAGCAACCTCATTAAACGCCACCCTAAACGCCGCACTCATTGCACCATTAGGGAACCCCATAGCGACAATCGTACTAACACTGGGTTTTTCCTGATGCTTCAATGACTTAAAGGTCGGTTTTTCTTGGTTCGACCTTTGAGATAATTTTTTGACCCCAGAGGCACTTTTTGGCTTAACTTTATGCTTTGGTGGCCGTTGTTGTCGCTGGATCCACGCCAACAAGCTCAGATATTGCATGATTTTATAGCAATAAGCCAGATAGACCTGCTGATATTGTGCGGTTAGATTGACTAGATTTGACTCAAACATGTTTTAGATTGTAGGGTTTTTTGGGTGTTTTCACAAGTCGTGATTTGTAATTTAGTGCTTTTAAAATGCTTTTTAAGCATGCTTTTTTTATTTAGCCCGCAAGTGCTATCAATAATACTGGGGCTTTTAAAGCTGGCTGTTGTAAAGCGGCAAGGAGTTTGAGTTTTCAGTAATCGCGGTGTCGCTTGCCGCTTTGCAACAGTTAGCTGACCACGCTAGTAGGTCGTTGCTTTTGATCTGTTTTCTTAGATGCTTAAATTGACGAGGGTTTTATTTCGGAGTGTAAATGCTCAGGTTTACCTCGGCGCTAGCCGATGACTAATAGGGTGGAGTCTCTTGTCTGGATGCCGGTTTACATTTGCAGTTATCTGTGGGCTTTGTGTTGGCTGTGAACATTGCGAACCTGTGAACTTTAGCATCTAGGTAAGAGACGCGGGTGGGCGTAGTATTGATAATCTTGCACATGGATGTGCAACAACCTTTTAGGCATCATGGATAGTATGCCTTGTGAGCAATTTAACATAATGTGTGTTATACGGCGTAGCGTACGGCAGTCCACCGATGGCGAGCCTAAGCGAGGGATATCTGGTGGCTGCTGCGTATAATGCCACATTATGTTTAACTGCTCACGCTATAGCCCCTTGAGGGGTTGGGGTGACAGACTTTCGGCTAACTGGATGGTTGTTTCTGGCTCGATATTCCAGTCTACGTGCTTGCGAAGATATTGCCGAATGATGGACTTTCAGCACACTATTTTGTTTCGCGGCATTATCTTGTAAGCATTTTTATTATGCCGAGTATTTGCCGCATTCTCAGCTGGCTAAAGGGTTGAATTAGCCTGCTTTGTTTGGGTTCCTCGTTGCCTGATAAAACGTGGCAATTGCTCTCTTTTTTATGAGTGTAATGCTTCAACTACGTGTTTTGGGTCTGCATTTAATGCTCGTAATAAAGCATTAGCAGGACCTGTTGGCTTTCGACGACCTTGTTCCCAGTTTTCTAAGGTTCTTTTACTTACACCAATTAACATAGCAAAACGGAACTGAGTTAAACCCATTTTCTCACGTATTTCTTTAACTTCCAATTCTGGAAACTCGAATGAACGTGATGGTTTCTTCTTGCCTTTCAGGATTTGCCCTGCTTCATTGACACTTTCTATTAATTCATTAAACATTTCGTTATTCATCTTTCCACCTTTCTTTAGCTGATTTTAATAATGTTATTTGCTCTGGAGTTAAAGTTTCCTGCTTAGATTTTTTATAAGCATATAGCATGATAATTTGATCATCTTCATTTACCCAATAATAAATATACCTAATTCCTCCACTTTTTCCTTTTTCTTCTAGCTTCCAGCGTGCTTTTCGCAAACCACCACTACCTTTTATTATTGCCCCAACATCTGGTTTTATAATTAATGACTCTTGTAATAATCTGTACTCATCATCATTCATGATGTCAGTAATGAGTTTTGTAAATACACTTGTTTCTATAATAACCATAATTTTTCATTATACGCCAATGGCGTATTCATTCAATTTATTTTTAATGTTTTTAATGCTTTGTTTCAGATTCACTTTGTTTTTGGTTCTTAGCAGGATGCGTGGCGGTATGAATATCCTTTAGTTTCTTAATACTGACCTTGGTGTATATCTGTGTGGTTTCAAGATTCGCATGTCCAAGTATGGATTGAATATATCTTATGTCTGCACCATTTTCTAACATCAAGGTTGCCATAGTGTGTCTGAAGGTATGACATGATCCCATCTTACCAATGTCTGCCTGTTTGAAGTATTTTGTGATTAATCTGCTTAACCAAGTTGTTCCCACAGCCTTACCAAGTGAGTTGATGAATAACATGTTATCGCTCATACCAATGACCAGTTCCGGGCGTGATTCATTCAAGTATTTTAGTATCCAATCGATAGCACGTTCTCCAATCGGGATCATGCGATCCTTGTCGCCTTTGCCGTGGCGGATCATGTGGATTCCACGGTTGATGTCAACATCTGTGGTTTGCAGATTGGTTAATTCTTTTCTGCGAATGCCTGTTGAATAAAGCACTTCCATCATGGTTCTGTCACGTAATCCTGCGGTGGTTGTTATGTCTGCTTGGTTTATTACGGTTTCAGCTTCCTCTATGCTTAGGGTGACTTTCGGTAAGCGTTTATTCATCTTGGGCAAGTCTAATTCACTGGCTGGATTGTATAGAATATGATTGGCTCGGGTTAACCATTTGAAGTAGGCTCTTATTGCGGTGAGGTAGCCCATTTGACCTGATACGCTTAATGGTTGACCGTTGGGTTGTCGGTAAAGAAATAAATGGCGTTGGTATCGTTCGAGTATTGGTTTGGTTATTTCTTGTGGGTTTTGTAATCCTCGTTCATCACACCAGCGAATGAATCTTCTTAGATAGATTTCCCATGATTTGATGGTGACTTTTGAGCGTTGTTGGATTCCGCACCATTGCAGGAATCTAAGCATGTAATAATACAGGCTTTCAGCATTTGCCGGGTTGCCGATGATTCGCTGATTTTTGAGGTTTTTTCTTGGCATGATTATTTTTCTACCATGAAGGGCATGAAGTTAATGAAGGTTGCTTATGCATGTACGGTACGATTGGATGCTGTTTTTTTACTGCTTAGGCGTGCATTTTCGAGAATTTGGGTGCTGATTTTGCCTGAACCGTTGGTATGGTTGGGTTTGACTGGCTTTTTATTGCCCTGACTTGCCCCTAACTTGGGGCTAACTTGACCCTTACTTGGGGCTGTCTTCTGTGACTTTTGCCCTAACTTTTGACAATCGTACAATTGTTTTACGTCAATTAAACCCATCATATGAGCATTATTACTATTACCACCATCATAAGCCAACTCATATTCAATGCATAATCCACGGCCACCTCTGTGAACAATCAGATATTCCATATCACTTAATCTTGAGCAGTGGATTTTTAATTGCCCATCACTCCAATCTGTATATTCTCGAATATCACGGCGGCTAAAGCGATAGTCAGCTTGTTCTATGTTGTCTTTTTCACGCGCTAATTTAATCATTTTTTTTACCAAGGTTAGAAGTGTTCTAGTTTGTGGTGGTAGTTCATCCAAGGTTCTTCCCAAGATAATATGAGCCAATTTGTTTGCCCATTCGATGTCTGATATTTCAACCTCAATATAATGGATTGTTTCGCCGTTGGCATCGATGCTTTTTATGGTTCTTTGGTGCTGGTGGATCAGTGCAATGGTATTGATTAAGTTAAGGTACTTCATGTGATCACGGCGTGTGCGTGTCTTATTGCTCATGAATGTGAGTTTGTCGGCATAAGGATTAACGACTTTTAATGATTTAATTAGGCTTTGTGCGTTCTGATGGTTTTGGATGATTTGTTGCTTTTTGGTATTGGCTTTGAGCCCATCTAAAGTTAATGCCTCACGTTGGATATTGTGGATGGCTTGGGTTTGTTCTCGGCTTTCGTTGACTGTCAGAACTAGACAACGGTTCATTAATTCTTCATCGATGTCAATGGCCGTAGTTGTCATGAATAACATAATCGGACCCTGAACTGAATACTCCTTAGTTTCCATATTACCGGTGTTTTCATCTTTGCCAGTTGAGGCTATGGTTATTTTTCCCTCGCTTTGCAGGAGTTTTAAAGCATAACTGGCGTTATGTGCGCCTTCTTCTTCAGTTATAGCCAAGATTTTATTCTTCAGGCTAGTTTCACCCATATAAAAAAGACTCTGACCAGTCATAGCCGAATATTGAACTTTTTCAGATTCTGGCATCATTTCGATTACTGCATCCATCAAGGTTGATTTACCTGCAGCACTGGTTGATTGGATTATGATGGCAAGTGGTTTATCTAACTTTCTACTTACACAACCAAGATAAGCGGTGAGTTTGTTGGTGTCTTCGCCGATGATTCCGCTAGCGGTTAGATCCTGGATTATTCTTTCCATTAAGTTTGAGTCTTTGAGTAACTCCATTGCTTGGGTGTACTCGGTTTCTGTGAGTGATGGGGCTGGTTTTTCATCTGTGTTTAATGCCGATTTAATTTGCTGTTCCTGGAGTTCTTCGAGTTTGACCAATATCTTGCCTAGATCCTTTTTGATGGTATTGTTTTCAACTCCTAATTCCATGCTGGCTTGTTTGATGTAATTGGCTCGGGCTTTGGCGTGGTACAAATCGAATGTGTCGATATAGTAGAGTTCATCCTTGCTAATGTGGATATTGAGTTTTAGTTGTTCATAACTTAGGTTTTTGGCTAGTCCTCGAATGCGGTAATTTCTTGTGCCTAATTTGATGTTTATTTCACGCTGTGAGATTTGGGCATCCGTGATCGAGCCAGCTTCAGGCATCACCGAAGCCGATGGCTCTGGAATAGATTTCTTAGCGGTTAAAGAATTAAGATTTTCCTTCTTAACCGCTTTGGGAGTTTGGCTTAACTCTGTGGTTTCGATTGATGCCGTTGTTAAAGCTGGCTCTGCCCTTTTTGAACCATTACTCATCCACTCGGCTTTACGGATTACTAAACCCAACCTTGATTCTATGCCCTTTTTATTGGTTACTCCGTTGCCTGCTTTTTCAAGGGCATAATCATTGGCATCTGTATTCTTTGGAAACTGGACTCTGTAAGTATCGATGTTCTCCTTATTGAGTTTCAACGATAATTCATTGGCCGCTTTATCTCCTGCATCGTCACGATCATAGGCGATTAGTACACGTTTGATTTTGTTGGCCTTAAAGCCCGTTAGAATATCTTCAGTAAAACCTCCAGTTCCATAACTGGTTGTGACGTTTTTAAATCCATAATTGTAGAAAGTTAAAGCATCGATCAAAGACTCACACAATATGATTTCGTCATTGCCTTTTAAACATTGGTGGTTGAACACGCCAAGGTGTTGCCCGGGCAAATATAAATGTTTGGGCGTGCCTTTACGTAATCCGTTGATAATTTTACGACCATAGACCTCAGTGACATTATTGTTTTCATCAATGATTGGAATAATCAACGAGCCACTAAAATGCTCGTGGCCACTTTTGCGGATTATGCCTACCTCTTGTAACTGGGTACGGGTTTCTTTGCCTGCTTTGAGGGCTTTTTCGGGTATTCTTAACCCTAAAGTTTTATTGGCGTAACCGAGCTTGAATGTGTTGATGAGTTCTACATTATCCAAGCCTCTTTTTTTGAGGTAAGCATGAGCATCAGGACTTTGCTTCAACGTTTCATGGTAGTAGTTAACACATTGATTCAGGGTTGTTTGATTATCAGCTTTAGCGGTTAAAGGATTGGGCAGCTTGCTTTTTTTAGTTACCTTGGTTGGTTTATCATCGATATTCATACCAGCATCATTCATAAGCAATTCACAAGCGTGTCTAAAACTGACGTTTTGGGTTTTCATCATCCAGTCAATGACCATTCCTGATTCTCCACAGCCGAAGCAATTGAAGAGGTTTTTGCTACTGCTTATTTTTAGGCTTGGGGTTTTGTCATCGTGGAATGGACAACACATCACATGGTCTTTGCCTTGTTTGGTTATTTT
>CAZLZZ010000172.1:0-6900 GCA_964564165.1 uncultured Alcanivoracaceae bacterium
GCAGAACCACCAATTTCACCAACCATGATAATGCCTTCTGTTTGAGGATCGGCTTGGAATAACTTCAGGCAATCAATAAAATTCATACCTTGTATTGGGTCTCCGCCAATGCCAATACAGGTGGTTTGGCCTAAGCCCACCTTGGTTGTTTGATGAACGGCTTCATAAGTTAGAGTGCCAGAACGAGAAACAATACCAATAGTACCGACCCGATGAATGGCTCCAGGCATAATACCAATTTTACATTCACCAGGAGTAATTACGCCTGGGCAATTAGGGCCAATCATGTTGATTTCTGGCTTAGTATCTAAAACAGCCTTAACTTTCATCATATCCAATACTGGGATGCCTTCGGTAATACAAATAATGACTTTGATACCGGCATCAACCGCTTCCATAATTGCATCTGCGGCAAATGGCGGTGGCACTAAAATCATGCTTGCATCTGCACCTGTGGCTTTAACTGCATCAACAACTGTGTTGAAAACTGGGCGATCCAGATGGGTTGTTCCCCCTTTACCCGGTGTAACTCCTGCTACAATTTGTGTGCCATATTCGATGGCTTGTTCTGAATGAAAGGTTCCTTGAGAACCGGTAAAACCCTGAACTACAACCTTGGTGTTTTTATTAATTAATACGCTCATTTTATTCCCCTATGCTACCGCTGCCACAGCTTTGTTGGCTGCATCATCTAAATCTTCAGCAGCAATTACCGCTAAACCACTTTGTTGGATCAATGCCTTGCCTTGTTCAACATTTGTACCTTCTAAACGTACAATGATGGGCTGTTCAACACCGACTTCTTTTATCGCATCGATAATGCCTTGTGCTATTAAGTCACAACGCACGATACCACCAAAAATATTGACTAAAATTGATTTGACATTTTTGTCTTTTAAGATAATTTTAAAAGCTGTTGCTACGCGCTCTGCTGTGGCTCCGCCGCCCACATCTAAAAAGTTGGCAGGATCACCACCTTTTAATTTGATGACATCCATGGTTGCCATTGCCAAGCCTGCTCCATTAACCATGCAAGCGATGTTGCCATCTAATTTGATATAGCTTAACTCATGCTCGTGTGCCTCAGCTTCTGCAGGGTCTTCTTGAGTAACATCTCGCAAAGCCGCCAAATCTTTGTGTCGAAACAGAGCATTGTCATCAATGGCTATTTTTGCATCCAATGCAACAATATCGTCATTGCCATCAATAATTAAAGGATTAACTTCTACCAAGGATAAATCTTTTTCAATAAACATTTTGTATAGAGCCATCATGATACCCGTGAGCTGGCGTACTTGCTTAGAAGTCAAGCCCATATCAAAGCCTACTTTGCGGCACTCATAGGGGTACAGGCCTTCACCGTTTTCAACGATTACAGTGTGAATCAATTCTGGAGTGGTTCTTGCTACTTCCTCAATATCAACACCTCCCTCGGCACAAACCACGAAGGACAAACATTTATTGGCTCTATCGACCAATAAACTTAAATAAATTTCTTGTTTGATATCGGCTGCAGCTGTTATCAATACTTCGTTTACTGGCAGTGCCATGCCGCCGGTTTGGTAGGTTTCAATGGTCATGCCAAGCATGTTTTTGGCATTTTCTTTAACCGCATCAAGAGAAGTGGAAAACTTTACACCTCCAGCTTTACCGCGTCCACCAGCGTGAACCTGTGCTTTAACGACCCAAGCTTCACCACCCAGTTTTTGTGCGGCTTCAACCGCTTGCTCTACAGTTCTAGCAACTAACCCAGCAGGAACTGGAATCCCATAGGATTCAAATATTTCTTTCGCTTGATACTCATGAAAATTCATTTAGATACCCCTTTTCATCAATGTTTGTTTAAAGTCGAGTATTATACGGAAACTTACCAAATATGTCATATACTATATAAGATAAAAAACAAGATAAATTCCTTTCTATGACGGTCGCTAAGGCAGGCAAATTTTACTTTCTAATACAATATGTCGAATGATTCACAAAAAAGTAATGTAAATTTCATTAAAATAGTTGTTCAAAAATTTAAGAAAATCGTGTAAAGTACAGATATATAAAAGAAAAACCTCAATAACTATTATGGGAAAAAGAAAAAACAATGGTAACTGACCAATCAAAAGTCATGCTAAATGGCACACTAAAACGCCTGATTGCTGCTTCTATGATTTCTGAGGAGGATGCAATTGATGCAGTAAAAACCTCCAAAAAAAGGAGAGTACCTCTTTTTACCTATTTGGTAGAGAATGATTTAGCACCTTCAAATGAGCTGGCAATAATTTCATCACAAGAATACGGCGTTCCTTTGTTTGATGCATCGGTGATGGATTCAAGAAATTTGCCATTGACTTTGGTAGATGAAAAACTGATTCAAAAGCACAGCATTTTACCCTTGTATAAACGTGGTAAAAAACTTTTCATTGCTATCTCAGACCCCACCAATGTTACGGCAATTGAAGAAATAAAGTTCCACACCAATATGGCAGTGGAGCCTGTTGTGGTGCCACACGATATTTTGATTACAGCCATAGATGAGGCAATGAGCGAAGCCGATTCCATGATGGATGACGACGATGAAGACGATGAGGGTCTAGAGGATTTAGATTTTGAAGACACCACCGAAATTGAAGAAGATACATCGGACGATGGCAGTGATGCAGATGATACGCCTGTTGTAAAATTTGTCAACAAAGTTTTGCTTGATGCCATCAAACGTGGAGCATCTGACATTCACTTTGAACCATACGAAAAAATTTATCGTGTCCGGTACAGGATTGATGGCATGTTAAAAACCATGGCAAAACCCCCTATAGGCATGACCATGAAAGTATCTTCAAGGATAAAAGTTATGTCAAGACTGGACATTGCTGAAAGACGGGTTCCTCAGGATGGTCGAGTAAAATTAAATTTATCTAAAACCAAATCAATAGATTTTCGTGTGAGTACTTGTCCCACTTTGTTTGGTGAAAAAATAGTCATGCGTATTTTGGATGCATCAGCGGCCAAAATGGGAATCGATATGCTGGGTTATGAACCTGAGCAAAAAGAGCTCTTTATGAATGCTATTCACAAACCTTATGGCATGGTATTGGTAACCGGACCAACTGGCAGTGGTAAAACCGTGTCTTTGTATACCGCCTTAAACATATTAAATGTTGATGGCACAAATATTTCAACTGTAGAAGATCCAGTGGAGATTCGTGTTAATGGAATTAACCAAGTACAACAAAATGCCCGCCAAGGGATGACCTTTTCGGTCGCTCTGCGTTCATTCTTGCGACAAGACCCAGATATCATAATGGTGGGAGAAATTCGAGATTTAGAAACGGCAGAAATTGCCATTAAAGCTGCTCAGACAGGTCACATGGTATTGTCGACCTTGCACACAAATAGTGCGCCAGAAACTATCAGTAGATTGGCCAATATGGGTATAGCGCCTTTTAATATTGTTTCTGCTGTTTCTTTGGTAATCGCCCAAAGACTGGGCAGGAGGTTGCATGCTTGCAAGGCGCTGGGCGAATACCCCGCAGAGGCATTGGTGAAAGAAGGGTTTTCCGAAGAAGTAGCAAAAGATTTAAAAATATACGATGCAATAGGGTGCAGGAAGTGTACAGGAGGCTACAAAGGTCGAGTGGGTATTTATCAGGTTATGCCTATATCAGACAGTGTGCGAAGAATAATTTTAGCAGGTGGCAACGCACTGGAAATAGCCGATCAAGCACTGGAAGATAAAATTCCCGATTTAAGAAAATCGGCATTGTTAAAAGTCAAAAATGGCATCACAAGCTTATCAGAAGCAAATAGAATAACGGTAGATTAAATTATGGCAATCAAATCAAATGCAATTGTAGAATACACAACTTTTAGGTGGTCAGGAAAAGATAAGACTGGCAAGAAAATTAAAGGCGATATCAAGGCCAAAAGCCAAACGGTTGCTCGATCAGAGCTAAGAAGACAAAACATAACAGTCAATAGGATTGGTAAGAAAAGAAAACCACTGCTTTCACAAGGAAAGAAAATATCAGCTCAAGATATCTCCTTGTTTTCTCGTCAGTTGGCTACCATGATGGAATCAGGAGTGCCCATGGTTCAGTCTTTTGAGATTATTGAAGGCGGGCAAAAAAATCCCAATATGCAAAGATTATTAAACAAAATTAAAGTTGATATTCAGTCAGGTTTAAGCCTTAGTGAATCGCTATGGAAGCACCCGGTCCAGTTCAATGAGTTGTTTTGTAATCTAGTCGCAGCGGGTGAAAAAGCGGGTGTTTTGGATGAGTTGTTGGATACCATAGCCACTTATCAGGAGCGCACGGAAGAAATCAAAGGCAAAATTAAAAAAGCCATGTACTATCCTGCAGCAGTATTGGTCGTTGCTTTTGGTGTTAGTGCTTTGTTGTTGTTAAAAGTAGTTCCCCAGTTTCAAGAGATGTTCAGTAATTTTGGTGCTGATTTGCCAGCACTGACCCAAATGGTTGTGGGTGCCTCAGAAGCCTTGCAAGAAAACTTCTTCTTTTATGTGATAGTTGTTGTCGGTTTTATTACTGGATTTATCATGCTAAAGAACAGGTCTTTAAAGTTTGCTCATTTTTTAGATAGGCTTGCATTAAAATTGCCGATTGTGGGGAATATTTTAAACAATGCTGCCATTGCCAGATTTGCCAGAACCCTGTCTACAACTTTCGCCGCTGGTGTGCCTTTGGTAGAAGGCTTAGATACCGTATCTGGTGCGGTTGGTAATATCGTTTACAAGGAAGCCGTTATGAAAATTAAAGAAGATGTGTCAACAGGCCATCAACTTCAAATGGCCATGCAACAAGTGGGAGTGTTTCCTCACATGGTTGTTTCAATGGCATCAATTGGTGAGGAATCAGGAAACCTAGATAATATGCTAGCAAAAGTTGCTGACTACTACGAGCAAGAAGTAGCCAATGATGTAGATGCCATGAGTAGCTTGATTGAACCACTGGTAATGGTTGTAATTGGTGGCTTGGTTGGTGTAATGATTGTTGCGATGTACTTGCCAATCTTTAAACTTGCTGCTGTAATGTAAAGCATGGAAATACTCAACTTATTAGAACAGTCGATGGTTGTACTGTTGGCTGTTACTTTTGCTTTTTCTTTATTGGTCGGCAGTTTCTTAAATGTTGTTATATACAGATTTCCAAAGTCTATGCAGTATGAATGGACCAACGACAGTATCGCACACTTAACTGAAACCTTTGAAGATTTAAAAGAACAACTTAAGCCTTATATCCCTAAAGAAAAACCACCGAGCATTATTTGGGCGCGTTCCAATTGTCCAAATTGCAACCATCAAATCAGGGCATGGGAAAACATTCCTATACTTGGTTTTATTCTACTTGGCGGTAAATGTTCTGGCTGTAAAGCTAAAATATCACACCGGTATTGGATGATAGAAATTCTCACTGCGCTGTTAAGCACGGTGGTTGTTTATCACTTTGGTTGGTCCTTACAAGCTTTGGCAGGTGTGATTCTTACTTGGTTTTTAATTTCTATAGCATTGATAGATTTTGATACGATGGTTATTCCCGATCAGTTTAGTTTGTCTTTAATGTGGGCAGGTCTTTTTATCAGTTTGTGGATAGTATTTATTGAACCTCAAGCAGCAATTAAGGGAGCCTTATTGGGTTATCTGTTAATGTGGTCTGTTTTTCACCTATTTAAATGGGTCACTGGCAAAGAAGGTATGGGCTATGGTGACTTTAAATTATTGGCAGCAGGCGGGGCTTGGTTGGGCATGCAGTCGGTGATAGTGATTGTTATAATGTCGGCTTTTACTGGTGCAGTTATTGGTTCTTTGTATCTTTACCTGTCAAAAAATAGCAAAAATAAGCCCATACCTTTTGGGCCATACTTGGCAGGCGGCATTTGGTTAACCATGCTCTATGGACAAAATATTATTGACAGGTATTTAGAATTTTCAGGGCTTAGATGATTTAGATGAACTCTGTGCCCCTAGAGAAAAACTGTTACTGTATAGGGTTAACTGGTGGCATAGCCAGTGGAAAGACAGCGGTTAGTCGGATTTTTCAAGAACAAGGCTGCGCTATCATTGATACAGATATTGAAGCAAGGCAGGTTGTTAAGCCCAACGGTCGAGGGTTGCAGCGATTAGTCAATGCTTTGGGTGATTCTATCCTATCTGATGATGGTACATTAAACAGAGCAATTTTACGTAAAACAGTCTTTAATGACTCAAAAAAATTGTCCCTGCTTAATTCAATCTTACACCCTTTGATTCAGCAATCTGTTGTGAATAAAATCAAACAAGTCACTGGTGGCTATTGTATGATAGTTATACCGTTGTTGCGTGAAACTAGCAACTATGATTGGTTAGATAGAAAGCTGGTGGTTGATGTTAGGCCAGAAACCCAATTAAAAAGATTATTGAACCGCGATTCTATCACGAATGAGTTGGCAAAAAAAATGATGGCTAGCCAGTGTTCAAGAAACCAAAGGTTACAAATTGCTAACGACGTAATTAACAATGAAGAAACACTGAAAGATTTAGAGCAAAGAGTTAAAATTTTGCATCGACTGTATAAATCATATTAAAATAAACAAATATTATGCAATTCTAATTGTGAGGCGTTATACTACGCATCCTTTTAGAGGTTCGGTTGTTTACAACCTTAAAAATAAGGGCCCGTAGCTCAGTTGGTTAGAGCATCCGACTCATAATCGGCAGGTCCCCCGTTCAAATCGGGGCGGGCCCACCATTTTTATTTAACTTTAACTTTAACTATAATAGCAGTTAAAAAAATTAATTGTTGCAATTTATAAAGTTAGTGTTAAAATCCTCACCCTTAATGATGCGGGGTGGAGCAGTATGGCAGCTCGTCGGGCTCATAACCCGAAGGTCGTAGGTTCAAATCCTGCCCCCGC
>CAZLZZ010000173.1:0-6862 GCA_964564165.1 uncultured Alcanivoracaceae bacterium
CTGGTGGCTTTTAATAAAATTTACAGAGAAAACTTGTTTATTAGTAGTAACAACAAACAGGGTGTAAGCGCAACGTGATAATGTCCGCTTTGAACTAAGTTAAAATGTCCGCTTTCTATATTGGAAGGCAGTGGCATGGTCAAAGAGGTATTAGCAATGAGTCATCAAGAGTTAGATCGGCTTGAGGTTTTGAAATTAATTGAAGATAAACGACTAAATCAAATTCAAGGAGCCAAACAACTAGATTTATCCACTCGTCAATTACGAAGAATTCAATTAAGTTATCGTAAGCATGGTGCAAAGGGAATCATTTCAAAGCATAGAGGTATTTGAACGCCAAAGGCGGTACGCAGTGGGATTTACAGGGATTTAAATCATAAATGAGTTGTTTTACTTCAGGCGTCCTGCCTTCCGCCACTTCGTGGTCAGTCTGCGCCTGTTCAAATTATTCCTGACAATTTAGTCTTGGTATAGTCATGGTTTTCTCCTTAAAAATGACTATTTTATAAAAACCTAAACAGAAATGAAGTGGGAGAATGCTGAAAGTGGTGTAGGATAATTACTTTATGGATGTGTGTCCATTGTACTTCAGATACTCTCTCCAAGCGGATCAATTCAGAGTATTCCTATGCTTGGTTTTTTTGCTTTATTGACACTTATTATTTTAATATTGCTCATGTCAAAGAATTTATTAAAAAGGCGACAACTATCCTGACATAGGGGGTTTACTGGGACAATAAATATAGATAATTGAAAATGGAAAACGAAGATCAAAATCTAATTTACATATTATTTGGAGTCTTAGTTTTCAATTAACTCCAGTACTAATATCAACCACCCAAACGTTTTTCCAATAACCAATGACCTTTTTGTAAGCCAATTTTATTGATAAATACATCCCAACGGGGATCACTCCAAAGGCTTCGCAGTGATTGAAAGTTAATCACATGAATTAATCCAGGTTGATGCTGTTCATATGAAATTTCCAACCATTTAAAGGCATTGTCTGAATCATTCCTAAAAGCATACAAACTAGCAATATGCCCTGGTAAATTGCTTCCATAAACCTCAATTAATTCATCTAGTATCTCATCTGCTTGAGCTAAATCTCCATTGGCATAAGTTGCAAAACCCAATGTACTGAGCTTCCAATAGTCATTGACTTCTTTGTTGGCTTCAATCAATGCCTCTTTGTTTTTACCCATAGCAAGTAAAACATGGCTTTTCATGGCATGCACTGCTACAGCTTGGGGATGAAAATATTCATATTTTTCAATCGCACTATAAGCTTCATCCAAACGGTATAACAAGAGATAAACAATACCAAGATTAAGATAGTGGATATCATTCAATGGGTCTAAGTTTATGGCATTTTCTAACATTTTTATATTTTTTGCCAACTGACCTGTAAGTTGTAAATGATAAGCGGCAACACCAATGATTGAAGAACTATTCTCATTAAGGCTTCTGGCTTTATCTATGTTCTTTTGTGCTGCTTGCACGTCCCATTCTAGCAGGTTGATTAAAACCATTTGCCCATAGGCCTTGGCATAACTGGGATCTATTTCCAATGCTTTTAATACAGCTTGCTTGGCCAACATAAATGCACCTTTGTTCTCTTTTTTATACGAATAGACAGCAACCGTATATAAAATCCGGCTATACACCGTCCATGCTGGGGCGTAATTGGCATCAATTGCAATTGAATCACCAATTAACTTCAATGCTTTAGTAATAGACTTTTGGGTATTTTCTTTTAATAAATAAATGGCTTGTAAATATAAGGTATAAGCCGCTGAATCAACCAGAGTTGATTTAACCATGCCTTTTTCTAAATTAATCTTCAATTGTTCAGTGACGGCTATTGCGATTTCATCCTGGATTTCAAATATATCTTGCACATCATGGTCATAGGTTTCTGACCAAATGTGAGATTCATCAATCACTCGTATCAGTTGTACGGTAACCCTCAATTGCTTGCCTGATTTCCTAACACTGCCTTCTATAACATAATTTACTTTCAGTTCTGTGCCAATTTGCTTCAAGGTAACATCTTTATTTTTAAACGAAAAAGAGGATGTACGACTGGCCACACGTAAACCCGGAATTCGAGTAAATAAATTAAGTAACTCTTCACTCATGCCTTCGGCAAAATAGGCTTGATCTGAATCTGGGCTAAAATCTTTAAATGCCAATACTGCAATTGAGTTGTCCAATTCCTTAACTGTGTCTATTGATACAGGTGCTGAGCCTGGTTTTATTAACCAAACCCCGACTAAAACCATAACTAAAATGGCAAATAGCTGCAAAGTTTTGAGTGGTTTTGATTTGCCTTTATTTTTTAGTTCTTTATCTGGAACTGATTCTACTTCTACACATTTGCAAGCGGCAATAAATTGATACCCCCTTCCGTGTATGGTCTTTATAACAGCTTGTTTTTGTCCATCGTCATCCAGCACTTTGCGGGCAGATTTAATGTGGTTACTAATGGATGAATCCGATACAACTTTATCTTTCCAAATAGCATCTAACAACTCTTGTCGCGAAACAACTCTGTCTTGATTCTCAAGCAAATATAGAATGATGTTAAATACTTGGGGTTCTACGGATAAGACTTCATTATTTTTTAATAATTGGAAATTATCCGTATTGATCGAAATATCGTTAAAACTATAAATCACTGAACAAACAAATCCTTAACTTAATAAAAGAAATTAATTATATCAGATTAAACCAGATGAAAAATGAAAATATTAGACAATCATTAGATAATCTTCATGTTTTAAAGTCACAGGTTTAGTTAAATAGCCCTATCAAAATTCAAAGAAAATTCAAAAAATAAATTAGGAGAAGGAATTGAGACGCAAACATTTAATTCGTAAAATAATATTGGTATGTGTTGTAATTATACAGACAGCAAATTCACAAGCAGCAGAGCCATCACTACAATCTTTTGATCAACAAAGGCCAGATGAAATTAGTGACAACAAATGGTTGGCCTTAAAAGCTGCTGCGCAAGACATTAAGTTATTGCCAACACCTAGTGGCATCGGCGCACGGCAAAGTTATTTTGGCAGCAGTATCTCGATTGATAATAATAGGGCACTGGTTGGAGCCCCTGGTTTTAATCGCCATGGTGCTGTTTATGTATTGGACTTTATGGGTGGGAACTGGCAACAAACTGCTGTTCTTATAGCAGATGATATTGCCCAGTTTGACTCGTTTGGAATTTCAGTTAGCCTTGATGGAGACCGAGCATTGATTGGCGCGAATGGAGATGATGGTAATGGTAATAATTCTGGCTCTGCTTATGTTTTTGATTTTATCGGTGGCAGTTGGACACAATCCGCTAAATTAACAGCAAACGATCCAATGGCAGATGATGAATTTGGTCGCTCACTTAGCCTGCACGGCAATCGTGTATTAATAGGAAGTCACAGGGATGATAACAACAATGGTATAGATGCGGGTTCTGTTTACATTTTTGACAAGATTGCCAATAATTGGTCACAAACCGTTAAATTAATTGCATCTAATGCATTAGATAAAATCTTTTCTCAATCACTTAGCTTGTCCCAAAACAGGGTGTTAATTGGTTCATCCACAAACGATGGTTCAGGAGCTGCTTACATCTTTGATTTAGTCAATAATAGCTGGCAAGAAACGATAAGATTGGTTGCAAGCGATGCGAGTCCAGGTGTATCTTTTGGTGTGAGTGTTAGCCTTGATAATGACAGGGTCTTAATTGGAGCGAGGTACGATGGAGCCAATACTGGCTCTGCTGGATCTGCCTACATCTTTGATTTAGTAGGAACCAATTGGATGCAAACGGCTAAGTTGATTGCTACAGATGGTGAACCTTTAGATAATTTTGGTAAGACTGTAAGTTTATCAGGAGACAGGGCTTTGATTGGCTCATATGATCAAAATTTAGATTTAGGTTCAGCCTATGTATTTGACCTTATTGCCAGTTCATGGACTCAAACAACACAACTGAACCCAAGTGATGGTTTTTCAGATGATTTTTTTGGCTCATCAGGTATCAGTCTTTCTGGTGATCGAATATTTGTTGGTGCTAGTGGAGATAACGACAATGACAGCAATTCAGGATCCGTTTATACTTTTGATTTTGCTGCAAACACATGGTCTGAAACCACAAAAATATTGGCTGAAATAGACAGTGCCTATAATGATTTTTTTGGCTCATCTGTGAGCCTTTTTGGCAACCGTGCCTTAATTGGTGCACCCAATGACACACTTGAAAATAGCAATAGCACTGGTTCTGCTTATATTTTTGATTGGGCAGGTGGTTCGTGGAAACTTAGCCAAAAATTACTGCCCGATGGCGTGGTTGTTAGCAGCTTTGGCTCATCAGTTAGCCTTTCTAATAACAGAGCTTTGATAGGTGCCAATGGAGCCTTCTACATTTTCGATTTAGAAAATGGTATTTGGTCGCGATCACTGGTCATTTCACTTGGTGCTGATTCTGGGTTTGGTTCTGCAGTCAGCTTATTAAATAATCTGGCCTTAGTAGGCGCAAAATCGGATGACCAGGCTGGAGAAAATGCTGGTGCTGTTTATATTTATGAATTTGATTTTCAAAACTGGTCACTTATAGAAAAACTAGTGCCTTTGGGAATTGAGGGAGGTGACAGATTTGGAAGTTCAATAAGCCTTTCTGTTTCTGGATTTAAAGCATTAATTGGAGCGCCTCTTGATGATGACAATGGTATAGATGCAGGGGCTGCCTATGTATTTAACGTGGGCAATGGCTTTGCCACACAAGAGGCAAAACTTACTTCAACTTTGTTTGGAGCTGGAGATAGATTTGGCACATCAGTTAACCTTAATGGCAACCAAGCGCTCATTGGAGCAAATGGCGATGATGATCGCGGAACAGATGCAGGAGCTGCTTATCTTTTTGGCTATGACTCATTTAACAATATTTGGTCACAAGACTCTAAATTACATGCTATGGATGGCGTGGCTGGAGATTTGTTTGGTACTGCTGTTAGCCTTTCAGACAACCGAGCATTGATCAGTGCAATTTTTGATGATGATGGTGGTATTGACACAGGTTCTGCCTATGTTTTTAAGTTAAATGGTATTCAACAAATTGATAAGTTTACCGCCAACAATCGTTTTGACACGGGTTTCTTTGGTATCTCTGTTGCCCTTTCTGGTGATAGATTTTTGATAGGTGCATCTTTGCATGATGACAATGGGAGCAACTCTGGCGCAGCTTACATTTTTGACGATGGTTTGATTTATCGTGACGGGTTTGAGTAATTTAAGTTTAGAAATCAAGTGACCATTGTCTCGTTATTTTTTATTGCATGCTAAATGAAAATTATAATAGCTAAAAATACATGCTGTTATATTTTCACTCAAAGCCATCTTGAAAAACATCCCTGCCATAGGCTTCATCTGCACCGATATCATAGACATTGGATGCTAAACCAAGTCTATTTGCAATATCTGGATTATCATAACCTCTGTTTTGAAAGTCTATGTCTGGATTTGCTATTGCTAGCGAAGAACTACAATAATCCACTGCTGGAGAAAAGGCTGCATTGATGTGAAAATCACCATTGGCAGCATCGACAAACATGGGATCTGCTACTGTGACCGATCCAAAGTCTAGACCATAGCTGTTTGTTTCGTGTAAAATCACACAACCAACAACGCTTAATCCTCCAGCCTCATTCTCAAATATATCACCACTGTTGGCATCGTAAATTATGGATAAAAAGACCTCCATTCTCGCATCTACTCCAAGGCCAAAAGTGGCAAACAAGGTATTGTTTTCAGCAAAGGTACTGTAAGTTATGTTGGTAAACGAATCACCAGAAGCCTTGATTACATTGCGGTCATTGTATTCTCCAGCGGCATTGTTTCCATCGTGGGCAAATATACTGCCTTTAATTTCAGTATATCCAGCTGTATGAATAGCAGTTCCTAAATCGGCTCTATTGTTCTCAAAATAAGTTGAATCTATGAACAAATCATTCGACCCGCTACTTTTATATATTGCACCGCCGAGTGAAGCTTTATTGCCATCAAACAAATTACATTTATAAGAATTGGTACATACCACATTACTTCGATTTAATGTAAATGTGCCCCCAGAATCTAAGTAAATCGCACCTCCAAAAGCAACTGCTTCATTACCATTGAAACGAGTAGCTTTTGCTATCATTTCTCTAGCAATGTAAAGCGCACCACCTCCACTCGAAGGTCCTGTGGCCTTATTATTTGAAAATGTAACATTATTTAATTCTGCTGGTGCTCCAGAACCATAGACAGCGAGCCCACCGCCAAGCAGACCGATATTGTTTGACAAAAGCCCACCTGACATTGTAAAGTCACAGTTGAAAACATCTACAGCTCCACCACTATTCGTGGCAGTATTGTTAAGAAAAATAGTATCCTCTACCACTGAAATTAAATGGTTGCTGCCTGAACCTGAATATACACAATTAATAGCAGCTCCATTGGAAGCCGAATTACTAATAAACAACGACTTTTTAACGGTTAAATTAATTTGACCCGAACCTTGTATTTTTATCGCACTGTCGCCCAGTCCAAAGAAAAGCAGGTTCTCTAAAGTAATCACCGATGTGGCATTGGCTTTAATGCCTCCACCAACATTAGTGTTCAACTGGATATTCTTTATGACTACAAAAAGTCCAGTAATTTGCATGGTTGCAATTTGTGAACCAGGAAACCCCGCAACACTTGCTCTAGAAGAGCTGGGTATTCCATTCCTTGCATCGGTACAATTGGAAAAACTGCCATCAATGAGGATGTTGTTACTACTAATAAACAAGTTTTCTCTGTAAATTTTATTAAAAGCCACCAG
>CAZLZZ010000174.1:0-4605 GCA_964564165.1 uncultured Alcanivoracaceae bacterium
AGTTAATGCCGATTAATACATCAAACACACCTTTGCGTAAATCTCTAATAATTTCTGCTCGTTCAACCGTGTCAATTTCAGAATGTAAATAACGGCATTTGAAACCATGTTCAGTAATGTAATCGGTTAAATCTTCACTCATGCGTTTGGTGAGTGTCGTGACTAACACTCTTTCCTGAACTTTAATTCTTTTGTTGATTTCTGACAGCAAATCATCAATTTGGGTGGTAACAGGTCGCACTTCAATTTCAGGGTCTAACAAGCCAGTAGGCCGCACCACTTGCTCGATGGTTTGTGCTGCATTGTCTGCTTCGTATTGGGCTGGTGTGGCTGAAACAAAGATCATGCGTGGTGTGCGTTGTTCCCATTCTTTAAATTTTAAGGGGCGATTGTCTAATGCTGAAGGTAGTCTAAAGCCGTAATTGACTAAATTTTCCTTCCGCGATCTATCGCCTTTGTACATGCCGCCAATTTGTGTGATACTGACATGGCTTTCATCCATTACTAAAAGCGCATCATCGGGTAAATAATCAAATAAACAAGGAGGTGGTTCGCCTGGTTCTAAACCAGTAAAATGGCGCGAATAATTCTCGATACCAGAACAATATCCCAATTCGCGCATCATTTCCAAATCATAATTGGTGCGTTGTTGTAAGCGTTGGGATTCAACCAATTTGTTTTCATCATTCAAAACTTTCAAGCGTTCTTTGAGTTCTGCACGTATGGTTTCGGTAGCCGCAATGGTTCTATCCCTTGGAGTCACAAAATGTTTGGTTGGGAAAATGGTTAGGTCTTTTTCTTGGCTAATTTTTTTGCCCGTTAATGGGTCAAAATAACTCAAGTATTCAATTTCATCATCAAATAGTTCAACCCGTACAGCTTGTTTTTCCGATTCAGCAGGAAATATATCAATGATTTCACCATGCACCCTAAATGTACCTCGTGCCAATTCATAATCATTGCGGGTAAATTGTAATTCGGTGAGTTGATGTAAAAAAGCCCTTTGTTCAACCTTTTGTCCAACCTTCAATGGAATAACCATATTTAAATAGGATTGTGGGTCGCCCAAGCCATAAATAGCCGAGACTGTTGCTACAATAATCACATCGCGGCGTTGCATCAATGATTTGGTGGCGGATAAGCGCATTTGCTCAATGTATTCATTGATAGAAGAATCTTTTTCAATATAAGTATCCGAAGCTGCCATATAAGCCTCAGGCTGGTAATAGTCATAATACGATACGAAATATTCAACCGCATTGTCGGGAAAAAATTCTTTAAATTCATTGTACAATTGTCCAGCCAAGGTCTTGTTGTGCACCATCACCATGGTTGGTTTTTGAATATTTTGAATCACATTGGCAATGGTAAAGGTCTTACCCGAACCAGTCACACCCAGCAAAGTCTGTGCTTTAAGACCTGCTTCAAATCCTTCTGATAATTGTTTAATGGCATCCGGTTGGTCTCCTGCTGGTTCAAAAGGACTGTGGATAGTGAAATCTTTTTGGGTTTTGTTGACTTTTAGCTTAACGAGTTCCATAAACGCTTGTGTTTCAAATGTGTAATTGTAAGATACGCATTATATATTAATCATTAAATGTTTAGGTGTTTTGTTATGACTGATTTTGAGATAGATTTCGTTTCTGAATTAATTAAAAAAGTTAAACCTTCTGCAACTATCACAGTAAGTATGAAAGCGGCCGAATTGCGCCGTGCTGGAAAAGATGTCATTAGTTTAGGAGCAGGGGAGCCCGATTTTGATACACCGCTGCACATTAGACAAGCGGCTATTGATGCCATTAATGCAGGGCAAACAAAATATACAGCAGTAGATGGTACAGCAGAATTGAAACAAGCCATCATTGGCAAATTTAAACGTGACAATCATTTGAACTTTGAAGCCAATCAGATTTTGGTATCTTGTGGTGCCAAGCACAGTATCTCGAATTTACTTGCCGCAGTTTTAAACTCTGGTGATGAGGTGATTATCCCTGCGCCTTACTGGGTGTCTTACCCTGATATGGTGTTGTTGGCAGGTGGTGAATCGGTCATTGTAGCTACTTCACAGGAGCAAGATTTTAAAATAACGCCAGAACAATTAGAAAATGTCATCACAGATAAATCACGCATCATTATTTTAAATACGCCCAGTAATCCAACTGGCAAAGCTTACCGCGAAGCTGAACTACAAGCTTTAGGCGAAGTGTTGTTGAAGTATCCGCATTTGATGATTGCAACCGATGATATTTACGAGCATATTTATTGGGGTGATGAAACCATCACTAATTTGGGTGTGTTATTCCCTGAATTAATGGATCGCATAGTTTTTATTAATGGTGTATCAAAGGCCTATGCGATGACGGGTTGGCGTATTGGTTATGCCGCGGGGCCTGTTGATGTGATTTCTGCCATGTGTAAAATTCAGTCACAAGCCACATCAAATCCTTGTTCTGTTTCACAAGCGGCTTCAGTTGCCGCATTAAATGGACCGCAAGATTGCCTTGTGCCAATGATAAAAGCATTCAAAAGGCGCCATGATTGGTTGATTGCAGCGTTAAATGATATTCCTGGTTTTTCTTGTATACCTGGAGAAGGGGCATTTTATGCTTTCCCCAATGTAGAGCAGGTCATTGCTAAGATTGATGGGGTTAATACCGATGTAGAGTTTTCTACATGGTTGTTGGAAAATGCCGAAGTAGCAGTGGTTCCAGGCACTCCTTTTGGAGCACCTGGACATGTGCGCTTATCATTTGCCACCTCAATGGACAATTTGCAACGGGCGATGAAGAGAATAAAGTCTAGCCTGCAGAATATTCAGTTATGATGGACAAGCCCCTTGCTTAATTATTGATTTTCTGTAACAAACTCAATACCTGTCGTCATTGCCAACTACCCGTATGAATTCTTTTCATTTAAAACTCCTGCTTTAAGGCTGGTTAAATGTTTTTTTCAATAAGTTGCCCTTTTTATCCAAGGGATAAATTTTGTCAGTCCACTAATAAAATAACTGAACAATTGTCTATAACCTATTAAAAAACAAACAAAATGGCTCAATTTCGAGTTTTAATTGTAAACTATTATCAACAGTTTGTATTTGTATTGAATTAATTGAAAGTATTTGGTATCTTTGGTCGTAACTATGGGAATGGGATATTCATTATAATTTTATTGTATTAGATTTTAACAATCTAGTAGGGTGAAGCTGTGTGACATCATAAATTATTAACTCAATATTTGAGAAGCATCAAAATGCAAAAAAGAAGACTAAATTATAAAATTTTACTTATAACAGCGATTAGCCTGATAGGTGCAACAGTTGTTGAAGCTATCACAATTACAAAAAAACCAACCAATG
Organism: uncultured Alcanivoracaceae bacterium; assembly: GCA_964564165.1. Lineage (GTDB taxonomy): Bacteria > Pseudomonadota > Gammaproteobacteria > Xanthomonadales > Marinicellaceae > NORP309. The sequence goes on from CAZLZZ010000174.1 coordinate 3,356, forward strand.
TACTGCCAATTGCTATACCAGATAACAACTGTCCAGGAACGGGGGTATCTGCAACATTTGATATTGCGGTAGATTTATTGATAACGGATGTCAACTTGGGGGTTAATATTACTCATGGCAGGCGCGGGCATCTGGTTATGGATTTGTCTTCACCTACAACGGCAAATGTATCTCTAGCTACGAATGTTGGAGGTAATTCGGATAATTTTAATGTTATGTTTGACAGCGATGCTGGTGACAATATTTCTGGAGGAACCCATGCAACATCTCCCAATTATATTGATATTGCAGAGCCTGAAATCTTTAATGCTTTAGATGTTTTTGATGGTGAATCGTCGTTAGGAACCTGGACATTTTTTGTTTGTGATGACCAAGGTGGGTCAGCAGGAACCTTGACAGATGTGGAGTTGATAATAGAAGGAACTGTTCAAGGTTCTTATCAATTGATAACCAGTTCTGTTGCCTCTTCAAGTGATGATGCAGAAGAAGATCTTGGTAATGGTAATGTAGACTTGACCAGTTCTGATTTAGAGATGATACGAGATGGCAATGACCAAATCATAGGCATGAGATTTAATGGTATCTCAATTCCATCTGTTGCAACAATTACCAGTGCCCATATTGATTTTTTTGCAGATGGAGGTGAAGACAATCAAGCAGACTTAGTTTTTCATGGTCAAGATATAGGCAATGCTCCGACATTTTCGATCTTAAACAGCAATATATCCAACAGAACAACGACAACAGCAAGTGCGTCATGGGATGATGTTCCTGAATGGGAGGATGATGGAACCTATACTTCGCCAGACTTGACTACAATAGTTCAGGAAATAATAAACCGCGGAGATTGGACTAGTGATTCACTGGTAATATTAGTAACAGGCGGTTCAGGAGACCGAAGAAGAGCCGAATCAGAAGATGGTACAGGAGGTCCGGCACCCTTGTTAAATATAACATATACGGCCCCACCTGCAACTCTGGATTTTGGCGATGCCCCTGATTTGGGTGCAGGAACAGGCGTTGGCGATTATCAAACAATGTTAAGTGATAGTGGACCCTCTCATGTTCCTTCTGCTAGTTTATTTATGGGAAATTTGGTTGCTGACGTTGATTTTGATGGGCAGCCTAACGCGGAGGCCAAAGGTGATGATGATGACAATACAGCCGATGAGGATAACCCGCAAAATTTAATCTTTTCACCAGGTGATTCCCCAGTTGTTCGAATATTGGCAACTAACCAAACAGGCTCT
>CAZLZZ010000174.1:4622-6854 GCA_964564165.1 uncultured Alcanivoracaceae bacterium
GACACTATCTGGCTGGATCGACTTGAATGTCAATGGCGTGTTCGAAACAGCGATTGAAGGCGCAACAGTTACAGTACCAGATGGTACGATTTCAACATTGATGACTTTAACCTTTCCGATTGTCCCATCAGGTTTGCCTCCAACAACGTACATGCGATTGCGATTAAGTACCGACGCCGCAGCATTGGTTGCAACGGGTGCAGCCAGTGACGGTGAGGTAGAAGATCATCGGGTTTTTATCAACGGTGATGCAACAACGGGTATTCAACAATGTTATACGGTCGCGGATGTTGGGAACTGGTTGTCAACTGTTGATCCCATTACTGCAGTGACAGATGATGATGTGGCAGAAGGTCTTGGCGCGGCAGGATTTGGGAATATTGAGGCGATGGTTTGGGATTTAGGTGACCCTTTGGTAACCGGTGATGAAGTGCTTTATGCTGCGGATGTTAATGATTTAGTGCGTCTTTTGCCCTTGCCAAGAACTCTCATTGGTACTTTTAATAACGGGGTTTCGGATGCAGATGGGATGGCAGTAGATTGGCAATCTGTTCCTCCTGTACATTATGGTTCGGGTAATACTGGTAGTGGGCATTTGAATATATTTATTTATGATCCAACAAATGCCAACGTTACTGCTGTTTCCGCTGACATTGCATTGCCAACCCTAAACACCCAGATTGATGATATTGCTTGGGACCCAATTAACAGGCGTTTATTGGCTGTTACCAATGATGGCTCAGCCCTGTCTCACTTGGTAGAGTTTGATCTGTCCAATTTCCCTGCGAATACCAATATACCACCGGCGGTAGATTGTGGGTCAATTGTGTATTTTAATGGAGTAAGTAATGTTGAGCTAGAAGATACCGAGGGCTTGTCATTTACACGACCTGGAGAATTATTTATTGTGACAGGGTCATCAGGTGGAACTACTCGAAACAGCTTATGGAAAGTGCCAGTTGATAGTATATTGGCAGATTGTTCAACGGGTACTCAAGACATTGTGGCAGAAATTATTGGTCCGCCACAAAGCTTGGAAACAGTGCCAAGTGGCACAACTGTTGGCGATTATGAGGCAATAGGTTGCGGCAATACCTTTTCTATCTCAAATGCCAGCTTGGGTAATCGCGTATGGTTAGATGAAAATGGTGATGGCTTGCAAGATGCTGGTGAAGATGGTATTGGTGGGGTTACTGTTTATCTCTGTCAAGCTCCGGCTTCTCCGTGTAACTTTGCTTCTGCTATCAGAACAGAGGTCACCGATGCCAATGGTGGATATTTGTTTACAGCTATCCCCATTTTAGATTATATTGTGGCTATCGATACCGCAACGGTGCCAACTAACTTAGCCAGCAACCCTACTTATGATGAAGACGATGGCACAGTTAGTCCCGATCATCAAACGCTGGTGAGTTTAACTCAGATTGAAGAAGAATATTTAACGGCTGATTTTGGCTATAACTGGAATAATTCTCCAGAAACCGAAACGCCTCCGCCAGGAACCACTGGCTCTATTGGAGACAGGATTTGGATTGATGCCGATGGTGATGGTGTTCAAGACAGCGATGAAGCGGGTTTGAATTCAGTGACTGTTAATTTATATACAGATCCTGACAATGACAGTGTTTTTGATAATTTAGTGGGCACTGCAACAACAGATTCCAACGGCAATTACGTGTTTGATGGCCTTGCGTCTGGTGCTTATGTGGTAGAAGTGGATTCTTCAACATTGCCAGCTGGCGTAACATGGACGCAAACAGGTGACCCTGATGATTTTTCTCAAGTTGCCAGTAATCCCGATAACTTAACTACAAGTCCCGTAATTTTGGCTCCTGGCGATGTGTTCGTGAATGCTGATTTTGGATACCAAGGTGATGGTGCCAATACCCATACCATTGGCGACACAGTTTATTTAGATGCCAATGCTGATGGCAGTCAAAATGGTGCTGAAATAGGCATTGCAAATGTGACAGTAACCTTGCTTGACTCGAATGGCAACCCCGTTGCTCAAGACTTGACCGACAGCAATGGTGGATATTCATTCCCGGGTTTACCCAATGGCACCTATACGGTTGTAGTAACAGATACCAACAATATACTGGCAGCACTTAACCAATCTGCAGATCCTGATGCAATATTTGACAGTAAATCAGTAGTAATATTATCTGGCAGTGATAATCTAATCCAGGATTTTGGATACAAACCCAAAGGACACAACCCTGGAGAAGGATT
>CAZLZZ010000175.1:0-6837 GCA_964564165.1 uncultured Alcanivoracaceae bacterium
ATAGAAACGAGTTTGAGAGTGCAAGTAATTGATGTGCATAAGGAATTCACAAAAATCGGAGGCACCTCATTGATGATAAGGTTTTTTGAGGGTTTCTTAGGCATATTAAGGACTTGTGCTCTCATCTTGTTTTCAATGTCGGGATTAGGGTTTATAGAATCGGATAATTTTATATTTATTGTTGCCTGTTTTTTTGACAGCTTTGTTATCAATGTCTAATTTTTCTGTTAGCCAATACTTCTTTTTAACAGAATTACTTGAAATTTTTCTAAATACAAATTGAATGCCTCCGACTATAAAAACCTCATCATTTTCACGCAAGCCTCTTAATTTAATACTTTTTTTAATGCTTCTTCCGTTGTTGTATTTTTCCTCAATGGCTTTTCTTTTTTCTACCACATCAACCTGTAATACTTGATTATCAGGTTTTTGGTCTTTGTTTATTGCTGTAGGTGCTTCTGTTGAAGATACTTTTGTTGAAGGTGCTTTTGCTGGAGTTTTAACTTCAGATGGTTTTTTTACAGCAGCCACTTGGGGGACATTGTTAGGCTTTTTAGAGCTGGACCTAAGTTTCCGGTAATCTGCAACCAAACTGTTTTTATTAACAATGTAATAACTGGTTTCATCATTCTTTCTTAAACCTTTGGAGTCAAAAGGTATCTTTCCATTGAACTTGAATTGAATAACATTAGATTTTTGCAGTCTGTATACATAAGTTACGCCATTTGTAAGTACTATTTTATCGTTCTTCTTCATCTGGCCAATTGAAATGGGCCGTCTAGCAAAGACCACTTTAGGTTTTTCCTTTTTAGCTGGGGTAGTTACAACTGGAGCAGTTGCGACTGGGGCAGCTTCAACAGCTGGTTTTTTAACCACTTTTTTGGCTTTAGATGTGGTGTTTGCAACTGTTCTTTTAGGATTTTTTACCGGAACATCAAACTCTATTTTAGGGATGTCAAACTTAAGAATAGAATCATCAATTTTAACATCGTCCTTAGACTCCATATCTAAATCAGCTCGGTCCATCTTCTCAATCATATCTTTTTTATCGAAGGTATCAAGCTCGGGCTGAGCAAAGCCATGAGTAAATGTACATATCATTGTAATAGCTAGTATTTTTTTCATATTGATTTCCTACTGTTTTCCTATTCCACCTAGGGTTAATTTTAATGGGTCTAAATGTTTTTCGAGCTCTTCTCTGGTTAAATCTGTGTATTGCAATGCAACATCAATCACTGCCCTGCCTTCTTTGTAGGCTGTTTTGGCAATTTTCGCACCCAAATCATACCCTATAATAGCATTTAATGCCGTAACCAATATCGGATTTCTATTCACCGAGTCAGATACGTTCTTTTTATTGACTACAAAATCTTTTATCGCTGAATCTGCTAAAATATTGACACTATTGGACATAATTTCAATACTTTGTAAAATATTCAGTCCAATAACAGGCAACATCACGTTTAATTGAAAATTACCCGTTGCACCAGCGATTGTAATTGTGCCATCATTACCAATCACTTGCGCGCAAACCATTGCCATAGCCTCTGGAATAACAGGGTTAACCTTGCCTGGCATAATACTGCTGCCTGGCTGTAAGGATGGCAGTGCAATTTCTCCAATTCCTGCCAATGGCCCTGAATTCATCCAGCGCAAATCATTGGCTATTTTCATCATGGTAGAAGCCAGAGTCTTTAATTGACCTGATAATTCTACCACACAATCTTGTGACCCTATGCCTTCAAACTTATTGTCCATGCTGTGAAAAGGCGTGTTGGTCATTGTTGATAATTGTTCTGCAAACTTCACACCAAAATTTTCATCGGCATTGATACCCGTTCCTACAGCTGTTCCACCTTGAGCCAAATAACTCAATCGATGAATCGCAGCATCAATTCTTTGGCTATTTCTGAAGATTAAATCAGCCCAAGTATTGAGTTCCTGACTAAAAGTAACAGGCATAGCATCCATCAAATGGGTTCTGCCCGTTTTAACAATTCCCGTTAATTCTTCAGCTTTTATTCTACAAGTATTTTCAATGTGTTTAAGTGCCGGAAGTAATTTTTCACGAACATTTAATACAGCACTCACAGCTATGCTGGTAGGAATAACATCATTGCTACTTTGACTCATGTTGACATGGTCATTGGGATGCACTTTTAGATCATCGGTTGAAGCGATATGAGAAATCACTTCATTGCAGTTCATATTGGTACTGGTGCCTGAGCCTGTTTGAAACACGTCAATGGGAAAATGTTTGTCATAATCGCCAGTTTGAATTTTTTGTGCTGCTTGCACAATTGCATTGGCATTGTCTTTATCCAAATAGCCCAGTGAATGGTTCACGATAGCAGCAGATTCTTTAACCAGACCCAATGCTCGAATAAACTCCCTTGGCATGGTTATGCCACTGATAGGGAAATTGTTCACCGCTCTTTGGGTTTGAGCACCGTATAATGCATCGGCTGGAACTTTCAATTCGCCCATGCTGTCTTTTTCTATTCTATATTCAGTCATTTTGAATTCCTGCTACACTGTAGCTAAATCTCCTTTGTCTTGCAGCCATGCTTTTCTATCAGCTGCGCGTTTTTTTGAAAGCAACATATCCATCATTTGATAAGTTTCACTTTCTTCGTCTATATTTAATTGAATTAATCTTCTGGTATCAGGGTCGATGGCACTTTCTTTTAGTTGACCAGGGTTCATTTCTCCTAAACCTTTGAACCGTGTAACACTGACCTTGCCTTTTAATTTTTCACGTTCGATTCTGTCCAATATTTGATCACGTTCAGAGCCATCAAGTGCATAGTATTTTTTTTTGCCAATATCAATTCTGTACAAAGGTGGCATGGCAATAAAAATATGCCCTGCCCTAACCAAAGATTCAAAATGCTTTAAAAATAATGCGCATAACAATGTAGCAATATGCAAACCATCAGAATCAGCATCAGCCAAAACGATTATTTTGCCATATCTTAATCCAGAAATATCCGTACTGGCAGGGTCCACACCAAATGCTACCGCCATATCATGTACTTCTTGAGATGCCATGACTTGTGACGAATCTACCTCCCAAGTATTCAAGATTTTACCACGCAAAGGCATAATCGCTTGAAATTCGCGGTTTCTGGCTTGTTTGGCAGAACCTCCAGCAGAATCTCCCTCTACCAAAAATATTTCCCCCATCATCGGATCTTGGCAACTACAATCAGCCAGCTTTCCTGGCAAAGCAGGTCCTGAAGTGATTTTTTTCCGCACTACTTTTTTGACTTGTTTCAAGCGATTTTGGGCTTTTTCTATCGCCATATTGGCAATTAATTCACCCATAGCCACATTCTGAGATAGCCACAATACAAAGGCATCTTTCACTGAGTTGGCGACAATTGATGCAATAGATCTACTGGACAAGCGTTCCTTAGTTTGTCCGCTAAATTGAGGGTCTTTCATCTTTACTGATAAAATATAACTGACCCTATCCCAGACATCATCAGGTGCAAGCTTTAGACCTCTGGGCAATAAATTGTGTGCTTCTGAGAAGTCACGAATAGAGTCGGTTAAACCTGTACGTAAGCCATTGACATGAGTGCCGCCTTGAGCTGTAGGAATCAAATTGACATAACTTTCGGTTAATACTTCACCATCTGGTTTCCAACTAATAATCCAGTCAATTATTTCACCATCTACTGTTTGTGTTCCTTGAAAGCCTTCTTCGGGAATAATGACCGCGCCCTGTAATGATTCAATAAAGTACTCTTGTAGCCCGTCAGCATAATACCATTTTTCATAGTCTTTATTGTTGTCGTCTTTAAATTCAACGATTAGTCCTGGGCAAAGCACTGCTTTTGCTTTTAATAATTTTTTGAGTTTCCGAACCGAGATTTGTAAGGTGTCAAAGTACTGCTTTTCAGCTTTGAACCTAACTCTGGTACCGGTATTTTTTTGTCCTACTGTTCTGATTTCTTGTAATTCAGAAACCTTGTCTCCATGTTCAAATGCAATGTGATATTCTTTGCCTTCACGCTTAACCCAAACGTCCAATCGATCTGACAAAGCATTTACAACCGAAACCCCTACTCCATGTAAACCACCTGAAATGGCATAATTTTTATCAGAAAATTTACCCCCAGCATGCAACTTGGAAAGAATCAATTCAACGCCAGAAACCCCTTCCTCTGGATGAATATCAACAGGCATTCCTCGGCCATCATCTGATACTTCGACATAACCCTCTTCTAACAAAGTGACTTTAATGGTTTTAGCGTGACCTGCTAAGGCCTCATCCACTGAGTTATCAACCACCTCTTGAATAAGGTGATTGGGTCTTGATGTATCGGTGTACATTCCTGGGCGCCTTTTAACAGGATCCAGACCTGAAAGGACTTCAATGTCACTTGATTGGTATTGACTTGTCATGGTTAAATTATTATTCCTAAATTATTATTACTAATTTAATATTCCTAAAGTATTATTGCTAAAGATTATGAATCGGTATTGATCCATTTAATTGAACAACCCACACTTGGGATTTGTTTTGAGGTGATTTTACCCTCTTTGGACAGTTGATGCATAGCATTGACTAAATCTCGTGGCAAATTCAAGCCAAATTCTTCTCTTCCTGCCGAATCAAATCTTCCTCTGTAATGCAAAATACCCTGATTGTCTAGACCGAAAATATCAGGAGTACAAACTGCCCCATATTGTTTTGCGACTTGCTGGGATTCATCCAGCAAATAAGGAAAAGGATAACCTTTCTGTTGGGAAATCAATTGCATATTTTCAAATGAGTCTTCAGGATAATCGTTCACATCATTGGACATTATCGCAACCGCATTCACGCCATACTCTTGCATTGCTAAAGCATCTTCCATCAATTGATTCTGGATTGATTTAACATAAGGACAGTGGTTACAAATAAACATCACCACTAAACCTTTTGCTCCCATACATTTTTGCATGGTCCAGTGCCGATTATCCACTCCCAATAAATTAAAATCAGGCATTTTTTTACCCAGTTCAAGTTCAGGAGTATACAATAAAGTCATTGTGTATCTTCTCTTAATTTATTCTCTCTTAAAAATATATCTTTAAATGCCACATAGGCAGAGCTGTATGAAATAGCCAATATTGACAAAATAAAAGAAAAAAACAACACCAAATAAACCGTACTGGCAATTGCTGAACCCTCACCAAATATCATGAATAAAAACTTAGCAAAAAAATTAAACAGAACTATGACTACAAATACTATAATGATATAAATCAATAAATAGACAACTAGTGCCGATAAATTTTTTAAACCTGCAACAAAACTCAGCTTTATTGCCTGAAAAGCCGATAAACGACTAAAAACAATCAATATAGGTGCAAAAAGATTGATCATAAGTATTGGCAATATACTGAATATGGTCGAGGCAAAGAATGTGGACAATACTTGTGATTCAAGTATAACTGTGAAACTTTGATCTTGACTTTCTTGCAAAAACGATATTTCACTGCTAATCATTTCTTGTGTTACACCTAAGTAGTTCAACACGATTGAACTGATTATTTGCGCAACAATCATCATCAAAAAAAACAACAAACCATATCTGAAAATATTCAATCTATTGGGACTGGAAAAGCCTTTAAGCAAATATTGCACAGACATCTTTTTACCTTGTTCAATATCTGCACAAGCCAAACTTAAGCCAGCCACAATAAAAGGAAAGACGAATATTAAAGCTATTTGCAAAATAGGCGATAAAAAACGCGATACTAAAACCACCATTACCACCAATGTTATAGTCAATATCCAAGTATATTTGGCTTGATAAAAATACCGATACCCTTCATTGATCCAATACCAACCACGCAAAGGAGTTACTTTGTTGGCATGAGTTATATCCATGATTGGGTTGTCTGTTTCTTTATCTGATTGGCTAGGATCTTTAGACATTTTTTAAAACCTCAAGTAATCGACGATTGCATTTTGTGACTTTGAATAAAGGACATAGTACTTTGAACCTTCTTTGTCCATTTTAAAAAAGGCAATATCATCATTGTCATATTGAGAAAGTAAATTATCTATTTCTTCAATTTTACTTGTGAATTTCGCCTTCATATTTGCACTGTTTAGGGAGTAAGAGAGCAAGTTTTTGTTATAATCTTCGATGGGCAGCATATCTGAATAGGCATTATAGACATCTACAAACTTGCTGCTTTCAATATAGGCCAATTTAGGCTGGGTAAAAAAACCTGGTTTTAATTCATCGACTATTAAATTTTCGTGATTTGCAAATTTTTCAGTTAAATATATAAACTCCCCTTTATCCATCACCACCATGCTCGGCTTACCGTTATATATAGTATAAACACCATAAACCAGCGCAGCAATCTGCAACAGGGCAATTAAAGTTAGATCTATCTTTAAGTACTTTTTGTTTTTCTTATAAACAACAAAAGTCAGTAAAGGTCCAACAATCACATCAATAAGAATCAACAGTTTAAACGGTTCAATTACCCCGGAAATGGCTGCAAAAGGCTTAGGGTACCATATAAAAAAGACAATTAGGGAAAACAAACCTATGATACAGATGCTAATTAAGAGGTGGATTAATGCGGCTTTGAGCTTAGTCATTTTTCTTGATGATGCTTATTAATTGAGAATTCAACACTTTATCAAAAGAGTCGGTTTTTAACAACTCTAAATAGTTTAATCTGGCATATTTTTTATCGAAAAAATGTACAGCTTTAAGTACTTTAAATGCATCAAACCATTGATGGATGAATTGCTGCCAACGATTAGTAGAGGTTATTTGAGACTGTGACTTTTTAAAAACCGCTTCACAAGATAAGTAG
>CAZLZZ010000176.1:0-6737 GCA_964564165.1 uncultured Alcanivoracaceae bacterium
GGGACGCTTAACCGTTGGCTTGCCTTCGGTGATTGATAAAACTGCAGAAGCGGCACAATACAGCGACCCTTTACCACAAGCACTGGTGTTAACTGCGATTGTAATAGCCTTTGGCATGACCGCATTTTTAATCGTGCTGGCGTTGAAAGCGCGTGGTGAGTTGGGCAACGATCATGTGGATGGATTGGATATTGAAGCTGATGTAGAGCTTGATGTTGAGCTTGATGTTGAAACTAACACCTCTTCAAATAAGGAGGTCAAATAAATGAGTCATTTAGCCGCTTGGCCTGTATTTATGCCACTTGTTGTGGGTTTAATTTTAATTTTAACACACTCAGGTAGTGTTCGACTGCAACGTGCCATCAGCTTTTTAGCAGTGATTGGCTTGGTGTTGTTGAGTGTTGCGCTGATCTTGGCCACTGCTACCGACCAATACCAAGTATATTTACTGGGTAACTGGCAAGCACCATTTGGGATTGTATTGGTACTCGACCGCTTATCTGCCTTAATGGTTATGGTGACCGCAATACTGGCGACAGGCGCATTGTGGTACGCCATAGCCACTGATGCCGACAAAAAAGGCGCGCATTTCCACATTCTATTTCAGTTGCTGCTGTTTGGGTTAAACGGTGCTTTTTTAACAGGCGATGTCTTTAACTTATTCGTCTTTTTTGAAGTATTGTTGTTGGCCTCTTATGGTCTGTTGCTACATGGCAATGGGCGTTCACGCACCAAAGCAGGGTTACATTATGTGGTCATCAACCTCATTGGTTCTACGCTGTTCTTATTTGCCGTTGGCGCACTTTATGGCATACTGGGCACACTTAATATCGCCGACATGGCAGCTAAAATTGCTGTTGCACCTCAAGAAGATCAAGGAGTCATTGCTGCGGCAGGCTTATTGTTACTGGTGGTCTTTGGGGTAAAAGCAGCGATGTTCCCACTGTATCTTTGGATGCCAAGAGCTTACGTCAACACCTCTGCACCTGTTGCTGCTTTGTTTGCGATCATGACCAAGGTGGGTATTTACTCAATTATTCGCGTGCATGGTACTATTTTTGGTTCAGAAGCGGGCAAGTTAGCCTACTACTACGCTCCGTGGATATTGGGACTGGGTTTAATCACTTTGCTATTAGCCGCATTGGGCGTTATGGCTGCACGTGGACTGCGTGAGCAAGTGGCCTATTTGGTCTTAGCATCGGTTGCCACCTTACTGGTTGGAGTGGGCCTAATGAGTCCTGCCGCCCTGAGTGCCAGTCTCTATTATCTCATTCACTCTACCTTGGTTGCTGGTGCGATGTTCCTTTTGGCAGACATCATTTTAAGAGGGCGCGGAACCTATAAAGACCGTTTTGAAAGTGGAGTTGCCATGCCCAGTGCTATTCTTATTGGGTCGGTATTTATGATTGCTAGCATTGCCATAACCAGTATGCCACCGTTATCAGGATTCTTTGGTAAAGTATTGATATTAAGTGCCGCTCTAGATGATACTTGGTTTGCGGTGATTGCCACCGTGGTCTTAGTGTCAGGATTGATTACTATCTTATCTATGGCGCGAACGGGTTCGTTGATTTTTTATAAAACATTGCCTGATGAATCGGTTTCTGCGCTTACACATAGCGAACCATTGAACCACAAGGCATTGATAGCAGTATTTGGTCTGTTGTTAGCCAGTCCTATTTTGGTTGTGTTTGCACAGCCCATCATCGCGTTTACCGAAGCGACGGCCAATCAAATCTTTAACAGTTCTGCCTACATTGACGCGGTACTGTCAACCCCGGCGGTTACGGAGGCGAATAAACAATGAAAACCTTAAAGAAAATTTTTCCTCACCCAGTTCTCACATTGGTTTTGTGGTGCGTTTGGTTGCTACTAAATAATACCCTCGGCTCAGGACATATTGTTTTAGGCTTGATATTGGCGATATTTATTCCTTGGTTTACCTCGGGGTTTTGGCCTGAAAAAGTGCGCATTAGATCTCCTTTGACCCTGCTCAAGTTTTTAGGTATATTATTGTTCGATATTTTAGTCGCCAATATGGCCGTGGCAAAACTCATTTTAGGACGCAATAAAAATCTCAAACCAGGGTTCTTTTACATCAATTTAGACATCCAAACCCCGCTGGGAATCAGCTTGTTAGCCAACACAATTTCACTCACACCCGGCACCGTTTCTTGTGACTTAACCGAAGATCGAAAACGTTTACTGGTTCATGCGTTGCACATTGAAGATATTCCTGCAACGATTAAAAAAATTAAAGAGCGTTATGAAGCGCCCCTAAAAAAGGTATTTACAGCATGTTAGAAACTGCTTTATTAATTGCATTTGGACTCGTGAGCGTCGCTTTACTGCTCAGTTTTTTACGTCTCATCAAAGGACCTAATTTGCCAGATCGTATTTTGGCACTCGACACACTTTACATTAACTCTATTGCGTTACTGGTCTTGCTTGGAATTTATCTCCAAAGCGCCTTATATTTTGAGGCTGCATTATTGATAGCAGTAATGGGCTTTGTTGGTACGATTGGGCTAAGTAAATACTTGTTACGTGGCGATATTATAGAATAGCTAACATTATTAACAATAAAAATAATCTTCTAAGTGATTACTTTGTATAACTTTTTCACCATTTAAATGGAAAACCTATGTTTGAATTTATTGTATCCGCGCTAATCATAATTGGCGCATTTTTCACCCTTGTCGGGTCAATTGGGCTGTACAAACTCCCTGATTTTTTTATGCGTTTACATGGACCAACCAAGGCCACCACATTAGGAGTGGGATCATTATTGATTGCTTCAGCACTCTTTTTTAGCTTTAAAACAGACGACATCAGCTCGCACGAAGTGTTGATTACCGTGTTCTTATTCATCACCGCACCCGTTAGCGCACATTTAATGGCCAAAGCCGCTATTCACATCAAACTCAAACAAGTAGAACGCACTCAAAACAAAACAAAATGAAATAAATACTGCATTGTTAAAGACTTATCTATTGCTTGACCGGGAAAGTATTCGTAGCGAGGGAAAGTCTGGTTTTACGCAGTAGAATATTCTTTTCGGTCAAGCACTATCTAACCATCCTTCTTTAGTTTCGTTGAAAAAATCAAATGCTTCGATCCCAACGGTTAAAAAGACAAGAAGGTATCGCACAACGGCACGAAGACACAACGAAAAATTAAAAGCAATTGTCCGCAGATGAACGCAAATAACGCAGATAAAAAACTGCGGGTTTGGTTCCGCCAAACAAATTATTGACAATTTATAGAGGGTGAGAATCAAATCATGAAAAAGTCACCGCACCCTTTTTCAATATAAAAACTCCTATTGGCAGTGGTGCTTTAGCACCGCCTTTTATTGAAAATAAAAAACACTCCGTCATACCTGCGGAGGTTGGTATTTCCAATATCAAATACTCTGACCCTATCGATTGACCCCATCGATTACAGAGTTTGCGAAGCCCAATAATTTGATGTAAAAATAAAAAGCAATTGCCCACAGATTGCACAGATTAAAAACAAAGCCACCGTAGGGTGTGCCCCTTGTGGGTACCCATTCTATACGTGAATACCGAATAATAATAAAATCATTTATTCATAAACAATATTATAATAAGAAATGGGTGTCCCATTAAATTCCATTAAATTTCAGAAAGGGGTGTCCCATTAAATTTCTAAAAATCAAATTAATTCACAGTTAAATCAAAAAGTTATCTAAAATCAAATGCTCTGACCCCATCGATTGTGACCCCATCGATTGACTACTCTGACCCCATCGATTGGAGCTAATCTTACGACAACGGACCCCTTAAGCCACACTCACCCCAAGATTTATTCTAAACCTATTTGCAATTCATTTCAACTACGAATCGAGATGGTAGGCTCCTTTCTTTTTTTGACTCTTTTCCATTCTTATTTTAGTTATCACATAAGAACCTGTTGATTTATAAAGAATTTATTTTTTTTGAACCCCTTAAATCACATGACCGTCACATAAGATTTATGCCCATATTGGTATATACTTAGCATACTTTCTTGATTTGTTTTCTGGGTCATCTTCTTTAATCATGCCACTTTCAATAGCTGATGCTATCAATCGAGATGCAATGGCATAGTTTTTATCTTTTATTTGAAATCTTTTTCTTAAACTTTGGTTGGTCATCTTTTCATTTGATACATACTTTAAGCAAGCATGTTGATAACACGCTCTAATTTTCTCCTTTCTATCTAAATCATTTAATTTTTTATAACTATAAATTGTCACGCTTGTTCTATTGCCTTGGGCAATAACATTTATAGGAGGCAATTGAAATAATTCATTATAGAAAAACACTTTATCCATGCCACTGCCTTTTTCTTCGCAATATCCCATTCTTCGCATTAAATCAGCAATTTTTTCATTTCTAGATTCGTAAGAATCGATAAATCTATCTGGTGTAACTAAAGGAATACCTGAATTTGATATTTCTATTCTATCTGAATATATTTCAATCATTGGAAAACCCCTAGCTGAAAAATCCTGATGAATAAGTGCATTGGCAACCAGTTCCCTAATAGCTATTTCAGGGTACATTCGCGACTCGGTTCTTAACGCCTTACCAATTTCTTCATTGGCAGGTAGTTGACTATTTATCCAATCAACCAAGCCTTCAAACCCAATGGCGTAGCCTTTACCACCAATTTGTTCTCTTTGAGTAACTACTTTATTAGTTCCTTGATATACAATAACCCTCGCAGACTTTCTTTCGACAGACTCAAAGCTTTTTAAATTTTTTGCAAACAGAATCGCTCCAAGATTAGTAATGGAATAACCGCCTGATTTTATAACTAACCCTTCTTCGATAAATTTATCAATGACACCATCTTGATTAGATGGATAAGGCAGCTTAATCAAATCAAAATAGGTTTCTGTACTTAACAAACTAACAATATCTGACTTTGAAAGACCACGTAATGCAATGTCTTTTTCAAACATAGCTTTATCCTTTCGCCAAATTTTAGCTTCTTTTTCAGGGAATTCTGATAACTTTCGAGTGATGCTACCTATTCTAATATAATTGTGGTGCAAGAAACTAACTGGACGATTTCTTGCACAAGGTATCATATAAAGAGAAATGAACAAGTCCTCAGCATAATTGAATTCAAATATTCTATAATCAATTCTTGGGTCTAAACGAGTGGAAAGCCAATGCTCCAAGTTTTCATTGCCTTTTTTATGTGATTTTGGTTTAAATGTTGTACCAATAATATTATGCGTTTTATCCTCAACACCAAAGATTAAATAAGCATGAGATTGATTGTGAATACACGCGCCATTAGCAAGAGCAGAAATCCTCTCCCCAATTTCTTTTTCAGAATGGAAATTATGCTTAAACTCAACCCATTCACTTTCGTGAGGTTGCTTAACCAAACTATCCAATAACTCGATAAGCTGTTTATTATCCATAGTAGAATTCTCAATTACCATTTATATCCTCATCTTATTATGCATAATTAGCCATACACTGTACCGAAAACCATATATCGTTTACAATCATTTTCTAAGTGGTAAGATTTATCGCAGCAAATGTAACAAATTTTATTCATATCGGTTTAGATTTTCGTTGTCTTTCGATTAATTTGATTTTTTGCTTTATTAATAGTTCTTTTACTTCTATTAAAAATCCTATCCATTGCTGCTTTTGCAATTTTGACTTTCTTTTTGCTAGCTCTTTTGTAAAGCCATGAGCCTTTCTTGCTTTTATTAAGTTGGAGTTCAATTACTTTAAGATTTAATTTTGTTAGAAAACTATCAATATTACTAATAATTTTTTTAATTCTTTGATACAAGCTCTTCCTGTTCATTACAACGTATAACACTATTGCAATTAAAATTGTTAAAACCAATCCAAATAATAAAATTATTGTATCTAAGTATTTCAAAGAAGACAATTTTAGCAACATAAAAAACAAACAACTGATTGCAGAATAAATTGGTACATTTTTATCAAACCAAACTTTTGCTCCAACATATTTATAAAGAGCTAGCGGTTGACTCATTAACTTATGAATTGCAGCCATTTTAAAATACTCAGGAGGTACTTCAGGCAATTTCATTGAAGGTTTATTATCACTGGGGTTTTTCTTTGTCTCATTATAGCTTTTTAATGACATTTGATTCTCTAGCAATTCTTTTCCTAATGAATCCCTAATATTATCTTTACCAGCTTGTTGTACTATATTGTAACTAATTAAATCAGTATTCGCATAAATCCAAAAGGCTGTTAAAAAATATAATAAAGCAACAATAATTAATATATATACTGTGCTTAGATTGGATGCTGATAACTCTATACCTAAGGCTGCAATTTTTGTAGGAATCAATCCTGCCCATGTAACAGCATATCCTAAAAATGTAGTTAATAACAAAGCCTTTCGTGTTCTACGAGTTATCTCAAGAAAAGGGTTAATGATTCTAGAATCAGTTATTAACCCCAAATCAAATTCACTTTTATCTTTATTATCTTGCT
Source organism: uncultured Alcanivoracaceae bacterium (assembly GCA_964564165.1). Taxonomy (GTDB): domain Bacteria; phylum Pseudomonadota; class Gammaproteobacteria; order Xanthomonadales; family Marinicellaceae; genus NORP309. Next base: position 6,507 of record CAZLZZ010000176.1, read on the forward strand.
TTTTATTATGTTTCATCAGTATTAACCACCTTCAACAATCGCAATCTCTTCATCGGTCAATCCATACAATTCACAGACCATTTGGTCTATTTCATTGTCGGTTTGGGTTATTTGGGACTGGATGTCGTTGATTTGGGTTTTGTAGGTGGTGAAATAATCTTCCCATTCATCTTGTTGGTGTAGTGATAGGGTGACTTTTTGTTTTTTTAGCTCTGCTAAAAAGGTTTTGAA
>CAZLZZ010000177.1:0-6723 GCA_964564165.1 uncultured Alcanivoracaceae bacterium
TGAGAAAACTAGATTGTATAAATTAGACAGAACTTATTAATTGCAGTACTAGTCAGTGGCGCTGTAGGCGGCAATGTGACTGGTAAGTTATTTAAAAATCTAAACATGGGGACGTTACTAAACTCTATTGCTGGTATTGTTGGTGGTGGACTTGGTGGTCAGTTACTGGGAATATTAGGTATTGGTGGCGGTGGGTCAATGGATCTGATGGGTATATTACAAACCGTTGCGTCTGGTGCTGTTGGTGGCGGTGTTTTAATGGCCATTGTTGGCTTTATAAAGAAAATGATGAAGTAGTATTCGCTTGTAACTATTCGCACTGTCATTCCCATGAATGGGTGTGAGGGTAGCCAACCGCTTATTTATCATAAAAAAATGCCCAATTATTTTGGGCATTTTTTTGTACTCAAGATTTAAGGCTTTGCGTATTTATCCATCTCATCAAACAATGCTTTCAAATGGTTTTCAAATGGTTCATGACCAATAATTTCAGAATTTTCATCAATCCAGTCTAAGGTTTGCCTACACAGCTGGCTCAAATGGTGAAATTCATAACTGCCGCTAGAGCCAGCAAGCTTGTGTAACAACCCTTCTAGCTCTTTGACACCCTTTTTATTCCAAGCATTCCTAATATCTGTTTGTTTTTGTTCAAAACTAGATATATAGCGCCTCTTTAATTGTTCGAATTTGTCCAATTTAAATTTTTAATTTTCGATTTTTAATTCTCAATCGCCAACGAACAATGTCACTGTAGCAGTAGAAGTACTGCCGTTGCCATCAGTGATGGTATAAGTGAAGCTGTCATAGCCACTGAATAAAAAGTTGGTTTGATAAAGCATACTTCCATCAGAGTTTACCATCAACGTGCCGTTCAAAGAACTGGTATCAACCGATTCAATGCTTAAGGCATCTCCATCAGGGTCAGAATCATTTTCTAATGGGGTGAAATTTAACGATCCTCCCATCATCACCATATATGAGTCATCGACTGCAATTGGGGCTTGATTTGCTGATTCAACAGTGACCACAACCGCTGCCGTACTTTGTGCACCATCGGCATCAGCAATGGTGTAGGTAAAATTATCGGTTCCAACAAAGCCCATATTGGCTTGATAAGTGACCGTGCCATCGCCATTAATGACTACCGAACCATTTTGTCCCTGAGTAACAGACTCTACTGTCAAAAGTATTCCATCAGGATCCGAGTCATTGTCAATCACATGAATAATTATGGGTTGCGTGCCAGCTGTAAAAGCTGTGTCATCAATGGCTGTTGGGCCGTTATTTTCTACAGTTATGGTTACTTGTGCGGTTGCTTGATCTCCGAAACCATCGTCGATGGTATACTCAAAAGTATCTGTTCCAATATATCCTGCATTGGGGGTATATGTTAAAGAAGTGCCATTGTTCACTACCGTTCCATTACTGGGTTGAGAAACAGTGACAATGCTCAAATCATCACTTTCTGCATCAGAATCATTGTTTAAAACATCAATTAATACAGCTCCTGAGTTTCTTAGTACAGTTAGACCATCGTTGTTGGCAACAGGTGCTTGGTTCAACACAGTCACTTCGCCCAATGTGGATTGGGACTCGGTTTCTACATGTCGGTAAACATCAACCGTACGCTTGTGTTTGACAGGGTTGTTTAAGGCCCTTGCCAACCAAGAAGGCGCTGTCTTAATCGGTTTCTTAACCCATTTCACAGGCACATCTTCAGCGGAAATTTCTGCTTCTTTAAAGTTGCTTTCAATGCTTAGGAAACTCACTGCAACCCGTCTGTTTTTGGGTTGTTCTGTTTGATTGCTGTTATCAAAGGCTGGTTCACTCTCGCCTTTGCCCGATGAAATAATTATTTCACCATCTATGCCTTGAGCCACAAAGAAATCAAGTGCTGCCTGTGCTCTGGCTTCAGATAAACTCTGATTGTAGTCGTCTTTCCCAATGGAACAGGTGTGTCCCACGATACTAATTTTAGAACCCAGTTTTTGTGCCTTGATTTGTACCACCAGATCTGACAATACGTTCATTGTATCGTCTCTTAATTTAGAAGAATCCAAATTAAAGAATGCCATCGAAGACAAATCTATTTCATTTTGAACAACCACTCTGCGTTCTTCTTTTAATCTTGCCAATGCTTCTTCGTCCACCACTTTGACTTCGTCGTATCTTTCTGTGGGTTGATAAGTTCGACCAAAATCATATCTGTACATCAAAAATGCCCGTGTATCATTTTTATCAAGGACAAAATCACCGCCTTTTTTCAATTGTTCCACACGCAAAGCAACAGAGTGCCCTGTGTTATAGAAGTATTTTTCTAAATCAACACTGGCGGAAAGTTGATTGGAACTAAAATCACCCTTTTCGTAATCTAAACCACCTGTCAAGCGAAGTAGATTACCGTCAAAGTATTTGCCCAATCTGCCACCAACCCCCCATTCATAAGGGCTTTCATATAACCGTGTGATGTCTTCAATGGTACGAATCTGAACAGTAGGATGATTGCCGGCAAATCCATTAATGGTTTCAGATGTAAAAACAGAAGTATTGCTGACCAATCTCGTTCCTGTAATAGATTTGCTAAGATTCATACTCCAAAACTTGTCTTGTGACTCTCTGCCACCACCCAAACTCAGTTTTCTATCGTCAAAGGTATTTTGGTCAACTGCGAAAAACAACTTGTTTACTTTATAGTTGTCTGCATTGTTTATCAATTCTTGCTCATCGTTGGTAGAAACCCAATGGTAATCCAACTCCAGTCCACCTGCCCCGTCTGAATACCAACCTTGTGTCATCCAGTTAGAACGGTAAGTGCTATTGAAGGCTTTTAGGAATTCTCCGATAAACTCTCCGTCTTCATTGATACCAATTCCGATACGGCTTTGATCACCATTGTAGGAAAAATTAATTTGCTCAAGTGACTGAGGAGGAGCATTATCGTTGTTATCGTTTGATGCGCCAACACCAGTTACGGCTGTAGCAATAATAGCAGACAGTAGAATTTTTTTTGTTAAAGTTTTCATGTCAAGTTTAGTTGTGGTTTTAATTAACGGGATTTTAACAAAAAAACCTTTTATTTAGTATATTTATGTAGCTTGTCGCAAATATATTCAATGTTTTCAACTTTTAAGTCGGTAAAAAAAGGCAAAGCCAAACACTCTGAAGCAATTTTTTCGGTGTTGCACAAGGTCAATCTGGGGAATTTTTGCCGATAATACGGTTGCAAATGAACGGGCGCAAAATACCTACCACACTGGATGTTTTCTTTGTTTAAAGCGTTAAACACTTCATTTCTATTGTGATTTTTAAGGCGAACCACATAAACAAACCACGCAGATTTATTTTCATTGTCAGAAAATCTCGGGATGACTATTTGTGTACTCTGGCTTAAATATTGCTGATAAAATCGTTCAATTTTTTGTCTTTTTAGTTTTATCTGCTCAATTCGCTTTAGTTGTGACAAGCCCAATGCAGCGTTTATATCACTTAAGCGAAAATTCCAGCCAAAAGATATCTGATCAAATAAATCGCCATTCATGCTGCGCCCATGATTGCGCAACAGTTGAAACTGATGGTGTAGCTGCGGGTTATTGGTAACCAACATTCCCCCTTCACCCGTGGTTATTTGCTTGTTGGGATAAAAGGCAAATACGCCTATATCTGCCAACGTTCCCAGTGACTTATTCTTGTATTGATTGCCCGTGGCTTCGCAGGCATCCTCTATCACTTTTAATTGGTGTTTTTTGGCAATTTCTATTGTCTCTTTGGTTTTCGCTGATTTTCCAAACACATGCACAATGATAATGGCTTTGGTCTTTTTATTGATGGCTTTTTTCAGCTGTTCTGGATCAATGCCATAAGTTTCGGTTTCTATATCTACCATTACAGGCAACGCGCCAATGGCCACAATACTGTTTACCGTTGCTGGTACAGTAAATGACGAAGTAATGACTTCATCTCCAGCTTTTACTCCCAAGGCTTGTAGCGAAATAATCAACGCTGCTGTGCCAGAACTAACTGCACAGGCATAAGTTGCATCGACATTTTGACTAAAGGCTTGTTCAAACTCTTGAACTTTGGGGCCTCTAGACAGATGGCTTGACCGAAGAACCTGCGTTACAGCATCAATGTCCTTCTGATTGATTTCGGGCTTGGCTAAAGGAGTCATTTTCATAATATATTTTTCATAGAATATTTTTCTTAAATAGCAATTTATCATTGATTTCAAGTTGATGAAGCACCTTCACAATAATGTCAGCAGCATTTCCTTGTCCATAAGGGTTGACCACATCGTGCAAAGACTGTTTAAATGGTTGACTCAGTGCTTTTTCGATGGCTTGCTTGATTTCCGCAACATTGGCTTTAACATCAATAATATTGGCTGCTTGCTCTCGCCCTTTTTGGCGTATGCCTATATTAATTGTTGGCAATTTTAATGAGGGTGCTTCCATAATACCGCTAGAAGAATTGCCAATCATCAAATCTGCCTGACTTAACAGCCCCCAATAGGTTTGGGGCGATAGGTTTGTATAAATTTGTGCATGATTATTTTGTTCGCAAAACATTTGTGCCTTAGCCATGATTTGATGCGAGCCTGCATCAGCATTGGGAAAACAGAAAACAATTTGTTCGTCACGATTGGCCAATGCCTCAAATAAGTACTTTTGTTCTTTTACTGAATCCTCATACATGGTGACAGCATGATAAGCAACGACAATGATTGCTGAATTTTTATCTAAATTTAAGTTTTGGCAGGTTTCATCTTTGTTGGGAATATGGCTTTTGGACAAATGGTCCAAAGAAGGTGCGCCACTTAAATGAACTCTCCAAGCTTCTTCGCCCATTGCCAAGACCCTTTGTTTAGATTTTTCTGTGGGTGTAAAATGCACATGACTCATTTTGGTTAAGGCATTGCGTACCGCATCATCAATCGCACCTTCTGAAATGTCACCGCCTTCAATGTGAGCAATCGGTATTCTTAGGGTCAATGCGACATTGGCAGGAGCCAACATTTCGTACCTATCGGCAATGATTAACATCAAATCTGGTCGCAGCTCGGCCAAAAAATCTGCAATCCCCAAAATCGCCAACCCCAATGATTTTGCCATACCAACATCGGTATCAGAACTGATCAAACATTCAATGGTTTTAACATTGCTAAAGCCATCTTTTTTAATTTGTTGCCAAGTTTCGCCATACTCAGGGGACAAATGTGGCCCAAAACAAAGAATAGTTAGATCTATAGATTTATCTTGCTCAAGTAACTTTAATACCCAATACAGGTGACTGTAGTCGGCGCGGGACGAGGTAATTGCAACGATTTTCTTATTCATTCTTAGAGATAAATATTTTAAAAAGGTATAATGTTCGCCAATTTTACAACAGACAAACTAATATGAATATTAAAATCACCATTATTAACGGGGACGGCATTGGGCCGGAGATTATGGACGCTACTTTGCGCGTATTAGATGCCGTAGATGCAGGACTGGAATACGAGCATGTGGATGCAGGGTTAATGGCACTAGAAAAGCATGGAGACCTACTGCCACAAATAACATTAGACACCATTGAAAAAAACAACATTTGTCTAAAAGGACCACTAACCACACCAATAGGCAAAGGTTTTAGCTCAATTAATGTGGCATTACGCAGACATTTCAAACTGTACGCCAATATCCGCCCAGCCATTACTTTCCCTGGCACCAAATCTAAATTTGATAACATTGATATTATTACTGTGCGTGAAAATACAGAAGGTGCTTATCGACAAGAAGGACAATTCATCAACGAAGACAGAACTGTCGCCAAAGCTGAGATCGTAATAACTCGCGAAGCTTGTGAAAACATCATCCGCTATGCCTTTGACATTGCCGTCAAAGCAAACCGCAAGAAAGTAACCGCAGTACACAAAGCCAATATCATGAAAACCGTATCTGGATTGTTTTTAGAGGTTGCCGAAGAAATAGCCAAAGAATATCCACAAATTGAATTTAACACCCTAATTGTCGACAACACCTGTATGCAATTGGTGATGAACCCACAGCAGTTTGACATTATTGTTACCACCAACCTATTTGGTGACATTATCTCAGACTTATGTGCAGGCTTAATCGGTGGACTAGGCATGGCACCTGGTGCTAATATCGGTATTGACTCTGCCATATTTGAAGCCGTTCATGGTTCTGCTCCCGATATTGCTGGCAAAAAAATCGCCAACCCAACAGCACTAATTTTGGCAGCAGCCTTAATGCTTGAACATATGGGCATGGGTGAAAAAGCGGTAAAAATACGCCAAGCTATCCGCGGTGTACTGAACGACAAAGACCGATTAACCGGCGATCTAGGCGGCTCAGCCAAAACCCAAGAATTTACCGATGCGATTATAGAAAGACTTTGATTTAAATTAACGGCTCACACCCTAAGTCATAACCACGCAGGTGATAATCTCTTTATTTGTCATGTAGTGGCATCCCCTTGTGGGTGCCTGCGATAATAACAAAAACGATATTGCTGTTATTTATAATTGCATGGATTTATTGCGGGAAATTTTGAGAAGTCTTAACGAAGGGAATTTGTACATGAATATAGAGTGTAAATATCTCTTTGTTGGGAAAAAACCACAATTATCAGTATTAAATGGCACCATTTATAAATATCAGCAGGGTACTTCTGAATTGCATCGCAGGCACCCACAAGGGGATGCCACCACATAAAGAAATC
>CAZLZZ010000178.1:0-6491 GCA_964564165.1 uncultured Alcanivoracaceae bacterium
ATAAATCAGGAGTATCTGTTGCATTAATAATAAGATTAGAGGCGCTTTGAAAAGCACGTTCCATAGATGTCCATTGATTTGTACCCCATTGTTCAATAGATAAAATTTTATCTTTTTCAGTTCCATTATTAATATAAATACGTGGGAATGTACCAAATATACGAATAGTATGAACCCCCGCACTGCCGTAATCATGGGTGGCATCACCTGTTATGCCAGTTTCATCAGGAACCATATCGTTATCCCAATCGATGGCATAGTTGTAAGTTTCTCCAGCAAATGTTGGAATGGTGATAACCGTATTAACAGCCGTTGTCTCCCATGTCGTGACAAAATGGTCACTGGGAGCAGCATATAATCCCGAAGATATTGAAATTAATAACACGGTAATTAGGCGTAATATTCTAAAGTTTTTAAGTAGCATGATGAGTTCCTAAAGTAAGTTTAATAAGTTAAGCGAGATTTTAAAATGTTTATACAAACAGTGTCTGACTATTGCCTGACCATTTGCTGACCATTTGCTGAGTATGATTTGTTAGGTATTTGTAAACATGAAAAAAACATGAAATTGCGTTTATGTGCATAAAATTGTGAGTTAAATCATAGATAGTGCTTGACCGAGAAAGTATTCGTAGCGAGGGAAAGTCTGGTTTTAGGCAATAATTCCTCATTATTTGAGGAAAATAGCTGGCTATTTGACGAGGATAAGGAAGAATTTTGACAAAATTCAGCTTTTCCGCAGTAGAATATTCTTTTTCGGTCAGGCACTAGATATACCTTTGACATTGTTGTATTATTGCTTTTTTGAATTAAATAATTTTTGTATGCACTATAAGATTAATGACTTTTCTTACGATGATTCTAATGGACTGGTTTTGAAACATGTAGAAAAGCATACTTTAACCAATATCCAAAAAAAATTATTTAATTACTTTTTAAAAAATCCCAATGTGACTATTTCAAAACAAAAACTAATGGATGAGGTTTGGGGACGTACGGTTACTGAAAACTCTATTGAAAAAACGCTATCAAAATTACGCAATGTGATTGAAGAAGACCCACTTAATCCTGAAATTTTAATCACTCACTTTGGCCATGGCATAAGTTTTGAGGGGATTATTCAAGAAACTGAAACTGAAACTGAAAAGAGTAAAAATCAGCTTCAACAAAGTTCCTCTAAAAAAAGATTGTATTTAATCCCAATCCTTTTAATTGGTATTGCTTTGATTGGTTGGTTTATGCTTGAAAAAAGTGTTGAACCAAAAATTAGAATCATACAAAGCCTAAGCAAAGAGCAGCGATTGTTGATTTTACCTATTGCCTTTGAAAACCAAGATAATGAGAAATCTGGCATCAATAGGCTCATCAAATCAACTCTTAACAACCTAAACAGCGAAGGACAAGTTGTCTTTGATGAGTCTGTTAAAAGTAGCAAAGAAATCATGGAAAAGCATTGGAAAATCGACCAAGACCTTATCATGATGCAAGCCAATGTAAAGAAAAATGGAGAGGTCTATGATGCTGTGATGGAATTGACCAATGGCTTTAATTTGATTAAGACGGTTAAAATAAGTGCAAACACTTTACCAGAATTAGCCCATGCTCAAATAAGATTTGTTGCTGATTTCCATCAAGGTATTTATGTTGGAAATTTAACAACGCCAAAACAAACTTTTTTAAAGGCACAGTCTTTATTTGATAATAATAACTTTCTAAAAGCCAAAGAACTTCTGGAGCAGTTGTTAGAATCAAGTGATAAAGATTATCCCGCTAGATTTTTATATGCACATACTTTATTTTGGTTGTTAGACTATAAGAAAGGTTTGGTTCAACTAGCCATGTTAAAACAAACGCCCTATTATCAAAACAATGGTGCGGCTGTGGAAATATTAACCGCCGATATAAACATGGCGCTTGGTGAAAACGTGCAGATTATTGATGGCTTAACATCCTTCCTAAGCAATAATTTGGAAATAGGCCAGTTAAAAAAATCTAAAATCATGATACAACTGGCCAATGCCAATAGCGCAATAGGAAAAAACAAGGATGCCTTGAAGTTCTTTAAACAAGCCATCATAAACTTGGATGAAAAATATAACCCAAATATTTACGCACTAAGTTATTTTGGACAAGCGCGCATGGCCAATAATATTTCTATAAATACTGATGTTTATAAGCTCTATGAAAAAGCGTTATATTTTGCAAAGCTAAATAACAATATCCAATACCAAGCTGCTATCCTTGATGCCATGTCTGTAATATTGTTTTATAACAATCAATGGGAAAAAGGGTTAAAGATAAAAAGAGAATCTATTGCATTGGTAGAAATCATTGATGATAAAAGTGAGTCTTTAGGTGCAGGGCTTGGTGTATTGGCTTCCTATTTAATTGAAAGAGGCCTTTATACTGAAGCACGAACAGTGGTTGATAGAATTGGTAATATTGCCAGAGAGATTAAATCTGACCACTTAACTTTAATCTATTATCATTACGATGTTTCTATCGAATTAATGTTACTCAATTATGATTATTGTGAAGGTGAAATAAAAAAAGGATACGAATTAGCCACAACAACCAATAACTTGGGTATGTTATTGAACAATGTATTTTTACAAATGGAGTTAATGCTGGCTCGCAAAGACACGCTTAACTTTAAAGCTCATTGGAATGAAAGAAATAAATTGTTTGCGCAACCTGGATTGGATAGATATCAAATCTACATGGATTTATATTTGGCTCGATATTATAAAGACATAGGTGATAAAGATAAGACTGTGGCTTTAATCAGTAAAGTATCAGAACTGGCTAAACAAACAGGTGACATGAAATTTTTAACCGATGCGCAAAATACCTTGGCTCAATTGTTTTTAAAAGACAATCCAGAAAAATCCTTAGCAATATTAAATGTTATTGGACAGTATAATCCAAATCCTAATCCTTATTTAGAAATAAAGGCACAGGCATTAAATTTAGTGGGTAGAAAAATTGAGGCTTTAACCAAAATCACAGAAGCAAAAGCGTCTTATAATGAAGCGTGGAATCCAGAAAACCAAGCACTATTAGAGTTGTTGCAAAGTAAAGTGAACTAATTGTTCCTATGACACGAAAAATCACACAAAAACAACAAGGAATATTTAGCATCACTTTCGGGTAAATCAATTAATTGTTCCTTGGCCAAAGCTGCAAACTCATTGGCTTTTTCTTGTGTGTATTTTAAAGCAGATGTTTGATTGATGCGCTTTTGAATGGTTTTAAGGTGTTTGGTAGATTGTGATTTGATCGCATCAGTTATGATTTTCTTATCATCCGATGTACCGTGTTCTAATAGATAGATTAATGGTAAAGTGAGTTTTCCTTCGGATAAATCATCACCTATATTTTTGTCTAATTCATCGTTGTCTAAGGAATAATCCAACATATCATCGGCAATTTGGAAAGCCATGCCTAAGTATTTTCCATAGTTGGCCATTTTAACTATTAAAGCTTTATCAGTTGAGCTGATTAATGCGGATAATTCGCATCCAGCTTCAAATAATTGAGCGGTTTTATTTTGTATGATTTGGTAATACTGTTGCTCGGTGATGTCTAAATTGCCGATGTTTAATAGCTGTAAAACTTCACCTTCGGAAATGGTGTTGGTGGCATTGGCCAAAATATCCATCACTTCTAGATTTTCAATCGTTACCATCATTTGAAAAGCGCGAGAATACAAAAAATCACCCACCAAAACACTGGCAGAATTGCCCCAGACTTCATTGGCGGTTTTATTGCCGCGGCGCATGTCTGATTCATCCACTACGTCATCGTGCAATAAAGTGGCAGTATGAATAAACTCAATGATTGCAGCGAGGTGAATATGGTTTTTGCCTTTATAATTTAAGGCTTGAGCCATTAAAACCACAAGAATAGGGCGCAATCTTTTACCTCCGCTATTGATGATATAGGTGGAAATTTGTTTGATTAAGACAACATGAGAATCTAAACTGTTGCGAATAGTCATGTTGACCAATTGCATATCATCATGGGTTATTTTTAAAACGTCATCGATATTAGCGATGTTGTTTTGCACTGGTTTTTGTTTCAAGTTTCTGTTAGTGAACTATTAAAAATGATATTATACCCAATCTATTAAATCTAATCATCTAAACATGTCAAAATCGAGTGGATTGAATCCAATTGAAAAGAAAGCAGCGTTTTCAATAGCCATATTAATTGCTTTGCGCATGTATGGCTTATTTCTGATTATGCCGGTGTTTTCAGTTTTTGCAAAGACTTTACCAAATTCAACGCCTTTGTTGATTGGATTAGCCTTGGGTATTTATGGATTAACCCAAGCTTTATTACAAATCCCTCTGGGGTTGGCTTCGGATTTTTTTGGACGTAAGAAAATTCTTACTATTGGTTTATTGACTTTTATTGCGGGCAGTATTATTGCAGCACTTTCAACCACTATCTATGGTATTGTTTTGGGGCGTGCTATACAAGGGATGGGTGCAATAGCTTCTACGGGTATGGCTTTGGTTGCCGATGTATCAAGACCTGAGCAACGCACTAAAATGATGGCAATTATTGGCATGAGCATTGGCATGGCATTTATGTTGGCATTCATTTCTGGCCCCATTTTTTATGGTTTATTCGGCATGTCAGGCCTTTTTTGGATTACCGCAGGATTGGCAACTTTGGCAATCTTGCAATTGCATGTTTTTGTAGAAGAGCCCAAAAAACACATAAAAAAAGGCTTCAGCTTCAAAGAGTTGTTCCATACCCTCAAAGACATGAGATTAATATCCCTGAATTTATCGGTCTTTGTTTTACACGCAGTAATGACCGCTGTTTTTTTGGTGTTGCCGTTGATATTGGTGGAACAGTTAGACTTTGCAGCCAAGCAACACTGGAAAATGTATCTGCCTGTGCTTTTATTGTCTATGGTGTTTTTTATACCGATGATTATTTTCCATGAAAAGCGCAAAAAATATTTTCAATTTGTGGCATTTGCCTTGTTTGGATTGGCAATATCACAAATAATGATGGGAATGTTCCATTCCAGCTTGTTGATGATTTCTGCCATGTTAGTAATCTATTTTGCTTTCTTTAATTTTTTAGAGGCAGCCATGCCTGCCATGCTATCGCGCATTGCGGGTGAAAAATATCGAGGTGCTGCCATGGGCGGGTATTCTACCTCACAGTTTTTAGGCGCTTTTGTGGGTTCATCTTTAGCTGGCATGATGATGCAAAGCAGTTACACGGGAGTATTTTACTCAACGGCTATTCTAATCACAATTTCAGCATTGATAGTAAAGTTTGCTCATAAATAATAGTATCTTAGCGTTGATGTTTAACTCAAAATTATGTCAACTTTGAGAATGTTCTACAAATAATATATAATTGATTTAAAATCACTACTTTAGTTTGATTATGAAACTTTTAATCGGATGATTAATCAATTAGAATCTACCGCTACATTACTTGCCAAAGTTCGCAATGGCGATGGAAGCGCAAGAGAACGTTTATGTGTATTCTATCTGTCCATTTTAACCAAGTGGGCGCATGGCAAATTACCTATCTATGCACGCAACATATCAGAAACAGACGATATGGTGCAATCTTGCTTAATCAATGCTTTAGATAAACTTGATCAGTTTGTTCCGATGCATGAGGGGGCTTTTTTGGCTTATTTACGTAAAATATTGTTGAATAATATTCGCTTAGAAATACGCAAGCTGTCTAATAAAGTAACCCATACTGATTTTCAAGATAACCTGCAAAATCCACAAGCATCACAACATGAAATTGCCGTTGGCAATGAAGTGATTGAAAGGTATGAAAAGGCATTGACCCGTATGGACTCAACATCTAGAGAAGCAGTCATCTTAAGAGTAGAATTCGGATATACCTTTGCAGAAACTGCTACAGCAATGAATTTTTCATCGGCAAATGTAGCACGAATGAAAATATCAAGAGCACTTCCAGATCCCATAGTTTCATTGATGAGGCCAAACGCTTAGCCAAAGTAAGACACGAAAATGTATTGGCAGTGCATCAATCTGCTTTGATTCATGGTGACATTAAACCTTTAAACGTCATGCAACGATCAGAAGATGAAAAATACCTTTCCATTAACAAGCTAAGAAAAGATTTACCCAAATCATTGCGGCTCTTAATCAATCAAATGTTATCTTATGACCCCGACAAAAGACCTTCAGCAAAGTCCATAGACAAAAAGACCCATAGTTACATAGGGGGTTACCAATACATTTGTGATGGCTTTTAACACAATTATTTTGAAAAATTTAAAAGATTAAGTGTATTTAATCCGCAGATGAACGCAGATAAAGATCAAAAGCCTTACTAACACTGAGTTTGTGAAATATCTCAGAGTTATTTGGGTGCGGGGTTTTAACCCTGCCTTACTCTATGATATTTAAAAGTATAGTAGCTACTCACCCCGTCATTCCCGCGAAGGCGGGAATCCAGTGCTTAAAAAGTATACA
>CAZLZZ010000179.1:0-6473 GCA_964564165.1 uncultured Alcanivoracaceae bacterium
GGATCGAACCCCCGACATTCGCCTTGTAAGGGCGACGCTCTCCCAGCTGAGCTAAACACCCAGTAATTACACGATAAGGGCTTTATTTAATTTAAAGCTTCTTTTAATGCTTTACCTGCTTTGAACGAAGGTACGTTCGCTGCTTTAATTTGGATAGTTTCGCCAGTTCTTGGATTGCGACCTTTACGGGCTGCGCGGTGCTTTACAGAGAAAGTTCCGAAACCTACGAATGTTAATGAGTCTCCGTCTTTCAAACAATTTGTTACTGTTCCAACCATTGCATCAAAACATGCTGCTGCTGTTGTTTGTGAAACTTCTGCTTGTTCTGCTACTGCTTTAATAAAATCTGCTTTTTTCATTGTTCTAAACTCCAATTTATTTTTAAATTCAATCTCGATTGATTGCCTTAATTTACGCGTATCTTCAGTAAAAATCCGAAGTGGGATTGTATACTATTAATTCTAATATGTGGTGTTTTTTTTTATTTATTTCTCACTTTTTCATCTTTTCAGCTTCAATCAGATTTTATACAAACATTTATCAAATTGTTAGTGACTAAATGTCTCGTGAGATGGTCTTTTATTATCTTCCAAGACATTCAACATTATATGAAAATCTTTATCTGATATTGGCTTTAGATTTTGTTCTAGTGCAATATCAAATACCTCATCAATGTATTTAACTGGGAATATTTCTAATTCATTTTTAACCTGAACGGGCATTTTAATCAAATCTTTGGTATTGTCAAATGGTATTATCACTTTTTTAATTCCGCCGCGCAACGCTGCCAGTAATTTTTCTTTTAAGCCGCCTATTTCAAGCACCTTCCCTCTTAATGTGATTTCACCTGTCATCGCCACATCTGACTTAACTGGGTTATTGGTTAATGCAGACACCAAAGCCACACACATACCAACACCAGCGCTCGGCCCGTCTTTGGGCGTTGCTCCTTCGGGAACATGAATATGAATGTCTTTACTTGATAGAGATTTAATATCAATGCCCAAAGTTTGAGAACGGGATTTAACCAAAGACAATGAAGTCTGTATTGATTCTTTCATTACTTTGCCCAAATGGCCTGTTAATGTTTGCTTGCCATTTCCAGTTAAAATAGTTGACTCGATGTGTAACAACTCGCCACCCACTTCTGTCCAAGCCAAACCTGTTACCATGCCTACTTCGTTTTTTAATTCTGCTCTGCCGTAATTGGTTTTTCTGACCCCTAAAAAATCATTCAGATTTTTTATTGAAATACTCACCTTGCTGACTTCTGATTGAATAAGTATTTTCTTTACTACTTTGCGACAAACTTTAGAAATTTCGCGCTCAAGGTTTCTTACACCTGACTCCTTGGTATAGTAACGAATTATTTCTTTAACAGCCGCTTTGCTAAAGTTCAGTTCTTTCTTTTCTAAGCCGTTGGCATCTATCTGCTTGGGTATTAGGTATCGAACTGCAATTTCGACTTTTTCCTGTTCGGTATAACCTGGAATTCTTATTATTTCCATCCGATCTCTTAATGGCCCTGGGATATTTAATGAATTGGCAGTTGCAATAAACATCACTTCTGACAAATCAAAATCCACATCAAGATAATGGTCGGCAAAAGAATTGTTTTGTTCAGGATCAAGCACTTCTAATAAAGCCGAAGATGGGTCCCCTCTAAAATCTGCATTCATTTTGTCCAATTCATCCAACAACATCAGTGGATTGCAGCTTTTTGCCTTAGTAAGGTTCTGAATAATCCTGCCTGGCATCGAACCAATATAGGTTCTTCTGTGTCCGCGAATTTCGGCCTCATCTCTAACTCCTCCCAACGACATTCTTGAGTATACTCGACTAGTAGCCTTGGCAATTGATTTGCCCAATGATGTCTTGCCCACTCCGGGTGGACCTACAAGACACATAATTGGGCCTTTCATTTTTTTCTTGCGTTTTTGCACTGCCAAAAATTCTAAAATTCGTTCCTTGACTTCCTCTAAACCATAATGATCTTCATCCAATATCTTTTTCGCAAAAGCCAAATCAGTATTGATTTCATTGCGAATATTCCAAGGCAAATTCAACAATGTTTCTAAATAATTTCTTACCACTGTGGCTTCTGTTGACATCGGCGGCATCATTTTTAATTTTTTAAGCTCTGCCAATACTTTTTCTTTGGCTTGTTTGCTGAGTTTTGTCTCAGCAATTTTCTTTTCTAGCTCGCTATGTTCTGAATTGGTTTCGTCAATGTCTGTTAATTCTTTTTGAATCGCTTTGATTTGTTCATTCAAATAATATTCACGTTGATTCTTTTCTATTTGTGTTTTTACACGTGAGCGAATCTTTTTTTCCATTTTAACCATTTCTAATTCAGTTTCCAAAACCGATAACAATGCCTCTAACCTTAATCCAATATTTAATTGCTCTAGTAATTTTTGTTTTTCAACCAATTGAATATTCAAGTGAGCAGATATGGTATCGGTTAACTTATTGGCATCTTCTAAGGAGACTATAGAATTGATTAACTCTTTGGGTATTTTCTTATTGTGTTTTGTATAAACAGTAAAGTTATCTTTTAGAGACCTGATCAGTACCCGTATTTCAGTGATGTCCTGGTAACCCACCAAAGCACATTCTGAATATTCAGATTCAAAATAGTTGTCATCATACAAACGATCCAAATTAACTCTTTTAATTCCTTCAATCAAAACTTTATGGGTACCATCTTGTAACTTTACCATCTGTAGAATGGTTGATAAAGTTCCAATAGTATATACATCATTTATTGTTGGGTCGTCCGTTTCTGCATTCTTTTGTGATACTAAAATAATGGGCAAACTTTCTTTCATTGCAGATTCTAAAGCTTTGATTGATTTTTTTCTGCCTACAAATAAGGGAACCACCATCCCAGGAAACACCACAACATCGCGCAGCTGTATTAATAATATTTTCTGTCATAATAAACTTGAATCCAGTTATTTTTTAATTAGGATAATGGGTTGAGTTAGGTTAATGAGAATTGAATTAATTCTCATTAACTACTTTAGCCACACTGTCACGTACAATAATTGGGTTATTGCCTTCTTCAATTACAGCTCTATCAATCACTACTTTTTTTACATCATCCATATCAGGTATATCATACATGATATCCAGCAAAGCAGTTTCCATTATAGTCCGCAACCCTCGGGCCCCAGTTTTTCTTTTTAAAGCTTTCTTAGCAATGGCTATAAAAGCATCTTCTCGTATGTCCAGTTCAACGCCATCTAATTCAAACATATATTTAAACTGTTTAGATATGGCATTTTTTGGCTCAACCAATATTCTGATTAAAGCGCTTTCATCTAGCATTTCCAAAGTTGCAGTCACTGGCAATCTACCGACAAATTCAGGAATCAATCCATAAGTCACCAAGTCATCGGGCTGAAGGTCTTTGAAAATTGCCAATTCTTCCCTATCTTTTTTAATGTTTTTAACATTGGCAGAAAAGCCTATACCCGTTTGTGTTGAACGTTTTTCGATTATTTTATCCAAACCAGAGAATGCGCCTCCACAAATGAACAAAATATTTTTTGTATCTACTTGTAAAAACTCTTTTTGTGGGTGCTTCCTGCCTCCTTGAGGAGGAACCGAAGCCACGGTGCCTTCAATTAATTTAAGTAAGGCTTGTTGGACACCTTCACCAGATACATCTCTGGTGATAGATGGGTTTTCAGATTTTCTTGAGATTTTATCAATTTCATCCAAATAAACAATTCCACTTTCAGCTTTTTCCACGTCATAATCACACTTCTGTAAAAGTTTTTGAATGATGTTTTCTACATCTTCTCCAACATATCCAGCTTCGGTCAGCGATGTGGCGTCAGCAATGGTAAAAGGCACATCCAGCACCCTAGCTAAAGTTTCTGCTAATAAAGTTTTGCCTGACCCAGTAGGTCCGACCAGAAGGATATTTGATTTTGACAATTCAACTTCATCCGTTTTATTCTTGTCAGCTTGATTGGCTCTAATGCGTTTATAATGATTGTAAACGGCAACTGACAATACTTTTTTGGCATTTTCTTGACCAATAACATATTCATTTAAATAATCGTGAATGGTTCTCGGTGTTGGTAACGAAACTTGATCGTCAGACAAAGCCTCTTCGAATTCGTCTTTTATTATTTCATTGCACAGATCCACACATTCATCACAGATATAGACGCTTGGACCTGCGATTAGCTTTGGGACTTCTTGTTGATTTTTGCCACAAAAATTACAGTGCTTTAATTCTTCTTTAGTGCTGTCGTCACTTTTCTTTGTCATTTGTTTCTTCCGTCTTTTACGAAGTTATTCTACTGGGTCTATTCTACAAGATTTGCACAAGCGTGAAACTGATTAGACTATTTTAAATAGATATATTATAGATTATATATTAAATATGGGCAGTTTGAACAATTTAAAGCCCTTGTTTGACAAAACATACAATTCCTTGCCTCAATGAAAGAAGCCAACAATAACCAGCTAATAACTCTGATTTTTGTTGGCTTTTATTGATTCAAACACTGAACCCAACAATGGTCAGCTGAGGTATATTCATAACTAGAATCGGATGGGATGGAGATGCACATTGAGCTAGGTTTTTCTATAAAAATCAAACCAATAGTTGTTCTACAGGTTGATTTTTATAGGAAAAACTCTTCAGGAAAGAATTTTCACGCAAGCCCCGCCCCCCCCGCGAAGCGGTGAGTATCACGGGCGATACGAATAAAAGATAGCCAATGCGGGCTACACTACATTCCCACCGCTTTTAGTTATGAACATACCTCAACCTACTTTCTTTTTGTCAAAACCTCGTCAATTAAACCGTATTTTACTGCTTCTTCTGCACCAAAAAAATTATCTCTGTCCGTATCTTTTTCTATGGTTTCTACATCTTGCCCTGTGTGTTTCGCCATAACTTGGTTTAAACTGGCCTTTAATTTTAACGCTTCTTCTGCATGAATACTGATATCGGAGGCTTGCCCTTGATATCCGCCTGAAAGTTGGTGAATCATAATTCTAGAGCTTGGCAAAGAGAACCTTTTGCCTTTGGCACCTGCTGCTAAAATCAACGAACCCATACTGGCTGCTTGCCCCATGCAAATTGTACTAACATCTGGCTTGATAAATTGCATCGTATCATAAATAGACATACCAGCTGTCACTACGCCACCAGGGCTATTGATATACAATGAAATGTCTTTTTCTGAATTTTCTGCCTCCAAAAACAACATCTGGGCAACGATTAAGTTAGCCATTCTTTCTTCAACTTGACCAATCATAAAAATAATTCTTTCTTTTAATAATCTTGAAAAGATATCATAAGATCTTTCACCTCTGGGTGTAGATTCTACAACCATCGGTACCAAATTCATTGTTTCTTCATACTTTGACATAGTCGCTCCTTTTTAAGATATTAGATTATGAGGTTTCGTTCATCAATTTATCAAAGGCAACTTTCTTTTGTTTTAAATCGACTTTTGATGCAATCCAGTCAATAACCTGTGCTTCTAACACGGCATTTTCTATTGAAGCCAGCAACTCAGGGTTCTTGTAATAATGCTCAACTATTTCAGGGGGATTCTCAAAAGTTTGAGAAACTTCAATGACTTTTTCTCTAACCTTCGTGTAATCTATCTGAATGGTTTCACTTTGAGCAATTTTTCTGACAATTAAAGAATTGACAATCCTTTCTCGTGCCAACTCTTCAAAATCCTTGTGGTCTGGGTGTGGCGGGTTTTCTATACCCATTTGTTTTGCTTGATCCATAGATTGATGAGCCAAAGCAGCACTTTCTCTAGAAATCATTTTTTCAGATATGATTACATCTTTGACTTCTTCATTCAAAGCCTTCAACACTGCATTCTTTGTCTTGGCTTGGATAGCATTATTCAACTCTCTGTTCAGGTTGTCATTTATTTCTGATTTCAAGTCATCTTCTTTGCCTGAAGCTATTCCAAATGACTTAACAAACTCTTCGTCCACTTTTGGCATTTTGCCTTTTTTATGATCGATGATTTCAAACTCAACTGTTAATTCTTTGCCTGCCATTGCTGATACATTAAATACATCAGGGAAGCTAACTTTCAATGAAGCCGATTCACCCGATTTCATACCTATAATAGAATCAACCAATTCTTGAGGAACACCGCTTTCACCTAACAAAATACCCATTTTTTCTGTCCCTGATTCAGGGTGTACCGCTTGTTTTCCATCTTTAGCTGTATATTCGATGGTCACTAAATCGCCATTGGTAATTTTCGCTTTAGAACTTTTCCAATCCTGCTTTTGTTTTTGCAGTTTTTTAATCATCTTGTCAACATCAGCATCAGTAACTTCAGATTTTTCTGTCTTAACAACAATTGACGCAAAGTCAATCTCAGGGATTTCAGGCATTAATTCTAATTTAGCAACAAAGGAATATCCCCCGTCATCTAAGTCTTTAATTTCGGTGATTTCTGGAGTTTCAG